>JAEWMH010000103.1 GCA_023393235.1 Bacillota bacterium
GTATCTGACCCTTCCGGCCCGGTCGTATGTAACCATCACCATGGATTACGAATGGCTGAACCCGTCCGAAGGGGATGAAATCAGCTTCTATCTGGATGCGGAGTCGAATCCGGAACGTTTGGGGAGAAAAACGGTGGACTCCTCCATGGCGGGCCAAAACAAGCTGGTGTATACCTTCTACAATGAAGAGGAACGGGGCTCCTATAATTTCACGTTAAGGGCCAGCATGTTCGCCAACACAGCCACCTTCAAGGTGAACCGGTTATCCGTTCATTTTCCCATGGACAAACCGGAGGAGGTTACGGGGGCTTCCGCCTTTGAAATTTACGGGCAACAAGCGGGTTAAGGGAGTACGTGCTGAACACATTCATTCTATCGGAAACGGAGCAAAAGGAAGTTTTGTTCCCCGGGCAACGCCTGGCGGCGGCGCAGCATTCCGAAGCGGACCGTGTGCAATCTAAGCTGAGCGGCTTATTCAACAAAGGTGCGGAAAGCTGGATAGAGGTGGATTTGCCGCCTTGTGGAAGTGACAAAAGGAAGCCGAGCCCTTCCCTATTCTCAAAAATACAATTTAAAAAAAGCAGTCCATCCCAAAGGGATCGGGCTGCTTTTGCACATTTTAAGACCAGCTATTTGTTTTGAAATTCAGCATAATAACTAACATTGCATAAACGAATGAATGGCATGGGGAACTTAAATTCACAAGAAAACCTGCCCGGTATAAGAGCCGACTCTAGTGGACCGGAGAAGTCTCTGGTTGCTGAATTGCTGGCTAGGTCAGCGTAAAAGGGCCCCGTCAGGCGTTAAGCCTGGAACCATAATTGAGATTAACCCATCAGGATGCGCAGCTCAATCCGGCCTGCAGCCTGGGTCGCCTGATTCTGTAGGCAGGTTGCGAACACCCCTGGCGCTTCGCTCATGGCCCGTGTGAAGGATTCCGACAAAGCCGGGATGATCCCCGTTCCTCCGGATGCCGCGCCTATAGCCACTCCTTGCATAATGGTTTGGGAAGCCTGCTGGATCGTTGTATCCTGACAGGTTTTTAAAATTTGCGGGGCAATCGTATTCGGATTAAAAGGATAACAGATTTCGATTGCGATCTTATAGGATTTATTGATAATCGGAATATTTACACTCATAAGAGAAATGGGTTGGGAATATGGGGTGCTGCAGTGTTTGTTAAAATTTGAGAGAAGGCTCTTCAGCATCCGGACCATTTCCTGGACTCGGACAATCGCATCCCGGATCTCCATCCCCCATTCAATGGCCTGATTGGCAAATTCCTCAAGCGTACCATAATTGGTATGGACCCAATCCATTCCGGCCTGTACGGCTTCCTGCTTCAACGCTTCAAACTGGTTATTCACCTGCTGCATGACATACGCCTGCGATTGGGATTTTAGATTCTCCCATTCTTGTCTGGCCCGACTCTTGGCCTCCTCCGTCACATGGTTTACTTGCTGCACAACCTGCCCTGTTACATGGTTCACAACACCCACTATCTGCTTTTGAATGCTTCCTCCTCCGCCCGGCCACGGGGTATGTATATTGGGAAGAGGCGGGAGGGTAATCTCGGATACAGGCGGGATAACTGGCGGATCAAACGAAATAGGAGGAAGGGTGCTCACATTGGGGGTTGGAATGTTTGGGGTTGGGATGTTGGGAGTGGGCACGTTCGGAATGTTAGGAGTAGGAATATTAGGAGTAGGAATATTAGGAGTAGGAATGTTGGGAGTAGGAATGTTGGGCCAACCGGAGTAAGGCCTGGTTCTGTTGAGGTATCCGTAATGAGGGGGTCCCTGAACGCATCCATAATAAGAAAGAAGATAACGGCAATACGGGCAGAGTTGGTGCCTAAGGTAAGGGTCATTATACCAATAATTCGGCGGAGATCCATATCCGCCCCCATAAGGATAATAGGAAGTATACTTCAACTTTTTTCCTCCTCGTAAGGTCTGATTAGCCGCAGCATGGAGCTGGTCTTCAAAAAGGGATGCCAAATTGATTCATAAACCAGTCGTCGTCGAATAGCCGGGAACTGAAGCACCGGCCCCGTTGATCAAGTGCGCCTCCCTTTAGAACTGCCCGCTCAATCTGCTCCGTATGATAGGGTTGCCGAATCAAGCTTCTGCACCTCTCAATTCTCTCTTCTCCGAAATGGCTGTAGCACATCCGCAGCATGTTGTAATACACATTGTAAAGCGAATTGGGATATGGGGTGGCCGACCGGAATACATGAAGAATTTTGACAGAGGGCTGGATGCAACAGATATACCCGAAAAGCCACATTCGAAGTGAAAACTCCACATCCTCATACCCCCATACTTGGAAGCCGCAATCAAACCCCCCCACCATGCCGAAGGCCTGGCGGGAAACCGCACAGCAACCCCCGGGCATTACCGCCACAGGAAAAAGCTCCGTTTTGTTCAGATGCCATTCAACCCCAAGATGGGCATTTAACGTCTGGCCATAACCCGTCGTTTCTGGTGACCGGGTGTCGGCAATACCTGGGGAAACCCCGCTGGCTATCCCTTCCAGCATAGGCTGAAGCAGCTTATCCTGCCAGTAATCCTCAAAGAACAAATGGGCGTCGCAAAAGATAAAATATGTTCCCGCCGCATTAGCGGCTCCTAAGTTTTTCGCATTAGCCAGACCAACTCCTTTGGTTGTAATCAGTTTAACCCGTTGCCTTCCGCCGGCGCCTGCCAGAAAGCTGCAGCAGCCGTCCGTTGAACCGTCATCAACAACAATGATTTCGAAGGGATAGTCCGTTTTGGCAGCAAATGCGGATCTTAGCGTGTTTTGAATGTGGGCACCCTCATTCTTGACAGGAATGATGATGGAAACAAGAGGCTTGCTGGGGTCATGCATACAGCCTTCTCCCTTCCCCGTATCTATTCATGGCTTAAGCTGCGGAGGGGTGTAACGAAATTGCCCGGCCCGTTGGCAGAAGGTTATGTATGTTGCGGGTGCCAGCTTTAGGAGACTATACCGGGTCAAATCAAACAAGGTTCTGTCGTAGGCAATGAATAGGGCATATTTCCAAAACAAGTCATCCCCCGTCAAATCAGGGGGGGACTCGCTTAGTGCGTATCCAAGATAGGCATACCGATGGCAGCGGAAATACTTGGGCATAGCTTCTACAGCCAACCCTGCCGAATAGTGGTCGGAATGGTCACCGGGGTTCAAAACTGGATTAGCTTCAGGGAAATGAAGGGCAATCGAGGCAATCCCTTCCGATTCCCTTTCCACAATACGCTGCAGCAAATCAATTAGATCCGGCCAACCTGAATAGACACAGGACCGGTCTAAAGCGGTTATGGAGGGAATCATACCGCGGCGCAGCATCTGCAAACTCTGGTAGCCTCCTGAAGCGAAGCCGCTTCCGTCCACATTTCCATCAGGCAACCTTAAGAAGTAGCAAGCTGCGTTGCCCAGGCTCCAACGGTGCACCATGTGATTATTGAGGAGGACCACACCACTGGTTTCGCCAAGGCCTAAGGAACCAGGCAATCCGAAACGGACTGAACTCCGCGCAGCTTCTTCATTGGCCCTCCAATAGTTTTCATTGGCCCCCGAATCATTGGCAGTTATGTATATAAAAACGACTTTTTGGTTTGTTGAGGACATATCCCGATAGGCGGAGGGATTCATGAACAATTGCCAATCGTCCATATGGGCAACCATATAAAAGGCGACGCCAGTATACTGGTGCATTTTCAGAAGTGGCCTCCTGGGGTTTTTTTAGGTATTTTATTCGGAAGTTTTCAGTCACATGACAAAAAATGTTAATTATCTCGTTCCAAAATGTAAGAGGTAACATACCCTAAACGGAAAAAGGGTTGCTTCTTTCCCACGTAACTCTGAATGAAGTCCAATGGCGAGGAAGCGGGAACATATATGTTGTCGGCAACTTCCGCCTGCAGCTATAAGCACCGTATTCGATGTATAGTTGCTGTTCAACTGTTCCGTTACCTTCCAATTGAAATGGATGCCTATCCGCTTTGGTAGTCGGACGAATAAAGTCGAAACCGTGGATGTTCATTAAAAAACTCGAGGAAAAGAAGCACGATGGCCGCTTATTCCTTTATGAAATGAGCGGTTTTTTCTTATAGCGGTATGCGTGAGCCGGCAGTCCGAGACTTTTTCATATGCAAAAAATGGTTATGCCTGTATACTGAGGTGGAAGATTGGCATGAAAAGCCAATGAGCGGAGAGGGTTGGTTGTGCAGGGCTGTTCGTTCCCTGGTACGTTTCGGATACGGTGGATTGGAGCGTGTGCTAACGGCGGTGAGAGACGCTATTTGCCCGAAATCGGGTTCCCCCGGATACTAACGGCGGCCAGGGCCGCTATTTGTGCTCAGGCAGTGGTTTTGGACCTGAAAAAACCCCAATAAGAGCGCTCACTTCCGTTAGAAAGGGAACTACCTGTTTTTTGGCGTAATAACGGCTCCCACTTCCGTTAGCGCTCCTGTTGCAGGTAAAGAGCCATTGAAAAGCTTCCAATCGACATCAGAGAGAGGGGATGGACCGGTGTTAACCAACTTTTATTTTGTGAGACATGCTCAATCGGATACCCGCATTCGTGAAGATGCCATCCGCCCGTTGACTCCCAAGGGTCTGCAGGATGCAAGGCGGGTCAGCAAAACACTCGTTAATCTGAATATAAACAAAATCTTCTCAAGTCCCTATCTAAGGACGATGCAGACCGTGCAGCATTTTGCAGAAACCCATGAGCTCCCCATCTGCCAGGTTGATGATTTTCGCGAACGTGCGGTGGGCGGATGGGTTAACGATTTTCGAGCCTTCAGCAGAAAGCAGTGGGAGGACTTTACCTTTAAGCTGGAGGGCGGAGAGTCATTGAAGGAAGTGCAGGAAAGAAACATCAAGGCGCTTCTGCAGCTTAAGAAAGAAAACGTAGGTTTGAATATCGCCGTAGGAACACATGGCACCGCATTAGCGACAATCATCAACTATTATGATACAAGCTTTGGTTATGAGCACTTCTGGAGCATGGCTGACCGTATGCCTTATATCATGCATTTTCAGTACCAGGATGAGGATTTGGTGAGGATGCAGGAGTTGACTATAGGGGGTTAAATATGAAGCTTCTGTTTATCTGTAGTCGTAACAAGTGGAGAAGTTTGACCGCGGAGAAAATTTTTGATGGTATAAAAGGCTATGAAGTAAGATCCGCTGGAACAGAAGATGGTGCAAGAGTGAAAGTTACTGAGGGCCACATCGGCTGGGCGGATTACGTGTTTGTGATGGAAAAGAAGCATACATCCAAGCTGAAGCAGAAGTTTCCGGAAAAACTAAACAACAAGCGATTAATATGTTTGGATATACCGGATGATTATACCTTTATGGATGAAGATTTGATTGAAATATTAAAATCTAGGGTGTCCGAATATATAGAGGTTCCTTAATAATACCGTGCAGTTAGAAAGGGTTAGGGGAGATGAGGTGAACCTTTGAACGATCAAATGAATATCAGAAAAATGACAGATGAGGATTGCGTGGCGGTAACGCACATCATCCATGAGAACTTACGGCTTGTTAACAGTCGGGATTATCCTGAAGAGATTATAAACCATATGTGCAGACTTTTTACCCCGGCATACATAACCGAAATTCTACAACACGAGACGTATATGTGATTGTCAAAGATTCTGAAATAGTCGGCACTGCCAGTCTGGACAAGGACACGATTTACACTGTTTTCGTGGATGTGCAGCACCATCGTTTCGGGATCGAGTCGGAGGAGTTTGGAAGGGACATTATCATGTCGAAGGAGCTTTCGAACGCAGGTTAGGAAAAATTGGATGTATCATTTAACTCTTTCGAGGTAGTGAGATGGCCATGTATTTTCATCATAGGAAACACCTTTTTTATTCTGGTTTAATAGTTTTGGCTCTTACGGGGTTGTTTCATTTATTTATGGGGGTAAGTCTTCAGCAATTCGTCTTTATCTTGGCGTTCCTATCAGGTGTAACCTTATTTGGATTTAGCTATTATTGGAAACTTGAGGGAGGTGTGATAATCAAATATATATGTTTCAGAGAGGTGTGCAGAATTGAAATTCAGCAGATTCAATGTATTGAAGCTATAAAAATAAAGGAATTCGACAAGGTTTATTTCGAAATTGGTAAAGGCCCGTTTGAGGACAGATACCGATTTATCTTAAAAGACGGTTCTACCTTTACCACTCTGTCCCAGTGCAGAAATAATCAAGGCATTACTATCGGTCGATACCTAGACAAAACCTATAAAATTAAGCTTATCGAAAAAGATAAGATCAAATATTTCAATGTTTAACCTAAGATGGTTATAGGAAGGGGAGCACACTGATAAATAAATTGAACCGGATCACAAAACCGGACACAAGGTTCATATTGGGCTGTGCCTTCATCTTCATGGCTTTGGTTCTTTTGGTTATCAAAATGAACATGGGTGAACGCACCTACGCGTTGGAGGATATTCCCGACGATATTGTCAGCCGCGTCTATGCGAGTGCCGGCGGCAAGAAAAATGTGAAAGATATTCGAATCGAAATAAGCAAGGAGATTGGGGACATGCTGGTATATGTGTATTCCTATGAATACAAGAAAACCGGACAGTCCAATAACTGCGTTATCTATATGAAGGACAAGGACCGTTACAAGCTTTTAAATAGCGGACAGTTGGGATTCAAAATGAAAGGCAGTGTCCATAATAAAGGACTGCGATCCACCATGATTCGCGGTTACCTGATCATGGGCGGGATCGTCAACGATAATGAAGCCGATCAATTTGAAATAACATCAGGTAATATGAAAATTACGGACCTCTATGAAAGACACCAATATTTTATTCAAGGATATCTATTGGGCGATTCCAATCAAGTCACAGTCAAACCAATAACTCAACCATAGACTGTCGTAGATCTCTGAGGAGGCTAAGCGTCGATGAGCGAAGGGAAGCTGGATATTCAAGCCGTGTTTATGGACCGGGATGGAACAATTGGGGGGACAGGGCATTTTATCCACCCCAGAGATTTTGCGTTGTATCCCATGGCTCAAGAAGCCATCCATCTGCTAAAAGCCAATACTATCCCGGTTTTTGCCATTACCAACCAATACCGGATTTCCCGGGGGGAAGCGACAGTTGCTGAATTTGAGGATCAGTTCAGGCAGTTTGGCTTTGACCAAGCCTACATCTGCCCCCATGAAGATGAATGCCATTGCCGGAAGCCCAATCCAGGCATGCTGCTTGATGCGGCCCGGCAGCACAGCCTGGATCTGACGAAATGTGTAGTAATCGGTGATGTAGGAGATACCGATATGCTGGCTGCACACGCTGTTGGTGCCATCAAAATCCTGGTCCGCACCGGTTGGGGGGAGAGCTCCTTAACGAAGTTCAGGACGAAATGGGTGGAGACGGAGCCGGATTATATCGCAACTGATGTGTTGGATGCGGTTCATTGGATTTTGCAACATGCCAAGCTGTAACCGTTTTAGGGGTTGAAATTTCCAAATTCATGTATATTTGAACTACCATTTCGGATATGACTGGTTTATAGTTGTAATAGATTCGGAGCATTCTTGGGTACCGCGGCTCCGGAGCTTCAATGACACCAGGAGGGATCTATCTTGAATGCTGTAACTCAGATTGGAATTGATGCAGGTGGAACGCTTATTAAGATTGCCTACATAGATCAAGGGAAATTGGAGTTGATCAAGTTTCCCACCCGCCAGATGGCGAAGGCTGTGGATTGGCTGAAGCAGCATTTTCCACGGACAGAGTATTGTGTCACGGGCGGGAAAAGCGAGGTGCTCCAAAAGCGGCTGGAACAGAGCGCCAAACAAATTGTGGAATTCGAAGCCACCTGCAAGGGCGTGCTCCGGATGCTGCAGGACACGGAGAACGCCCCTCCTGAATTCGTGCTCACCAATGTGGGAACCGGCACATCCATACATATTGTAAAGCCGGAGGAACACTTCCGGATCGGCGGCACGGGAGTGGGGGGGGGAACCATGCTGGGACTATCCAAGCTCCTGACCGGAGCAGGGGAGTTCGGCGAGATTGTCCAGGCGGCACCCTACGGATTGCGGGAAAAGGTGGATCTCAAGGTCAGCCATATCTATGAAGGTGCAGTGCCGCCCATTCCCGGTGATTTAACCGCAAGTAATTTCGGCCATATCCCGCATTCTCCCGAGGAGTTAACCCCATCTGATCTGTTGGCTTCGGTTATCGGGCTGGTAGGGGAAACCGTCACAACTGTGAGTGTACACGCAGCCTTGCAATATGGCGTTTCCTCAGTCGTCTATATCGGTTCATCCTTCATTGGGAACGATCTGTTGAAGAAGGTCGTGGTGGATTACACCATCCTGCGGGGCGGAACCCCCATTCTGTTGAACAATGGGGAGTACAGCGGAGCGATCGGGGCGTTGTTGTCGTTAGGGGAATAAGAACTACCCATACGAGAATAAAAGCTGGAGGAGATTCAATGAGCAATTATGAAGAAGGGTTACAATTAATCGAAGAAAAGTTCGGCAATGGCAAAGACAATGTAATTTCCCTTGCGACGATTGCGCGGGAGCCAGGAGCCAACGGGATGCAACGCCCGGTTGTCCGCAGTGTAGACGCTTATTACGAGGACGGCACATTTTATGTGGTTACCTATGGGAAGTCAAACAAAATGCAGCAAATCGCGCACAACTCGGAGGTTTCGGTTGCAGGTTGTTTAGAGATGTTTACTGCAAATGGAATAGCAGAGAACCTGGGATGGGTGCTTGATCCCAAAAATGCCGAATTAAGAACCAAGCTCCGTACAGCATTTTCAGAATGGTACGATATGGCCAACAATGAAAAAGACGAAAATTGCTGCTTTTTAGCTATCCATCTTACGAAGGGAACGTTAAACATCAATCATTGGGAAAAATTATACCACATGGATTTTGTGAATAAGACCCATATGGAAAATGGGGGCATATTTTAAAAATTCGGATCGTTGTTACCGTAAGAATTCTAAAAAGCAACAAGCTCTCCCGCAATAATGGGAGAGCTTGTTTTCAATGGGGCGTTCCAACCTCATATACTTCGTCGCAGATCCGGTTAATCAGGCTTTTCTCATGACTGACCACAATAATGCCGATTTCTCTGTTCTGGCAAATACGGAGAAAGGCATTCCATTCGAGACGAAGAGGGAGAGCACGCATCTGCTTCTATTTTTCCAGAATAAAATAGGTACATCCACGCCTTCTCAAGGAACAGGCTTGGGCTTGGTGACGTGCAGAACGATTTTGGAAAGCTGCCATGGCACAGTGAAGTGGAGTAAAGAGGGCGATGAATTTCGACTTTGGCTTCTGGTTCCCGTCGAAGGATGATCCTGAGCTTGTCCGGACTGGCATTGACATTATGGTCGGTTATGGTTATCATTGTTTGTAATCGTAATATTTACTGATAAAGAAAATGTGTGAAATTGCATGTGATGGAGGCAACCATGAAGAGCAAACCCAATTCCAACAACCGGCTTCCCCGTGCCAAGGGAACAGATATGGCAACCGTTTATCTGCCCAAGGAATGTGCTAAGAAGGTGAAACGCATTGTATTTCATCCCGAAAACCAGCGGATCATTGAGGAGTTCATCACCATTTTGGGAATGAGGGACCGTTTCGAAGAGTTCGATGTACCCGTGCCCAACAAGATTGTGATGTTCGGCCCTCCGGGAACAGGAAAAACCTTAACGGCATATTACTTGGCCCATAAACTGGAGTTGCCTTTGATTCTGGTGCGGCTGGATTCGATTATCCATAGTCATCTGGGGGAAACGGCAAGCAATGTGCGTAAAATTTTCGATTATGCCAAAGCCTCGCCTTGTGTGCTGTTTCTAGACGAATTCGACGCCATCGCCCGGACGCGGGAGAATAACGATGAGGTCAAAGAAATGGCCAGAGTGGTTAACACACTGCTTCAATGCCTGGATGAATTTGAAGGGGAAAGCATATTTGTTGCAGCCACCAATCTGGATGAGGAGCTGGACAATGCGGTGTGGCGGAGATTCGATACCAAAATGACCTATCATATGCCGGATGAGACATGCCGGAATGCGTTTATACATTTGCTTTTGCAGGACATGGATCAGGAAAATGGGCTGCTTGAACAGGCAACCGGATTGGTGAAGGGGTGCAGCTTTGCCGACATGGAGCAGATTCTCATGAAGGCGAAGCGAAAGGCGATTATCCGCGGCGAAAGTCTGGGCTTCACGGATATTAAGGAATCGTATGCTGAATACAAACCGAAAATTTTAGCAGGCAGTTGAATGATATAGCCAGTGTGTATAATTGTTTTGTGCTGATTAATAATAGTAAAAATTACAATAATGGGTTGAAGACATGGCTAAAAAGTCAAAGATTGTACGGGAAAAGCAAAGACAGGCTACCGTAGCGAAATATGCGGAGCAGAGAAAGCAGCTGAAGGAGAATAAGGATTACGCAGGGCTCAGCAAGCTGCCCAGGGACGCGTCCCCCACCCGGCTGCATAGCCGCTGTGAGCTGACCGGCAGACCAAGGGGCTATCTCCGCAAATATAAAATATCTCGTATCGCTTTCCGGGAATTGGCCCATAAAGGCCAAATTCCGGGAGTTACCAAATCAAGCTGGTAAGGATGAAAGTGGTGGAAACCGTGGATGTGATTTCAATGGAAAACGTGGTTTTTGGTTATTCGGAGGTGCCGGGGCTGGAGGACGTTCAATTAACCATCAAAGCCGGTGAATTTGTGCCATAACTGGTCCCAATGGTGCCTCTAAGACAACTTTACTGAAGCTGGCCCTGGGGCTGTTGAAGCCTTGGGAGGGGCGGATTAGCCTAGCCAAGCACAAGGACGGGGAGAAGCTGAGAATCGGCTTTGTTCCCCAGCAAATTGCTTCCTTTAATGCCGGTTTTCCCAGCACTGTTCTGGAATTCGTCCGTTCCGGCAGATTTGCCTCCGGCTCATGGTTGAGGAGACTTGGGCAAGAGGACAAAGAAAAGACCGAAACAGCACTCCGGCAAATGGGAATGTGGGAATATCGAAACCGCAAAATAGGGGAGTTGTCCGGAGGGCAGAAGCAGCGGATATGCATTGCCAGAGCCTTGGCCCAGGACCCGCATTTATTGGTCCTGGATGAGCCGGTTACCGGTATGGATACCGCAAGCCGGATGGCTTTCTACGAGCTTTTGGAACGGCAGGTGAAGGAGCAGAGAAGGACCGTTTTAATGGTAACCCACAATCTAGCAGAGCTGGAGCTCAGGCTGGACCGCATCATCGAACTGGTCCGAAAGGAGGACGGGGGATGGAGATGCTGTACTATGACTTCATGCAGCGGGCATTTTTATCCAGTGGGCTGACGGCGCTGCTTGCTTCTGTATTGGGGGTGTACCTGATGTTAAGACGACACGCGCTTATGGCGGATATGCTCTCCCATGTGTCTCTGGCTGGAGTGGCTGCCGGGGCATTGCTTGGTATCAACCCAGCTTGGACCGGTTTTGGTGTGGCCATAGTCGGCGCGGTGGCGGTAGAGTATGTCCGAAGAGCGTACAAGACATATAGTGAAATATCTATAGCCATCATTATGATTGGCGGGTTGTCATCTGCGGTGGTGCTGATGAGTCTCAACAAAACGTTAAATAAAAGCTTGTCGTCTTATTTGTTCGGTTCTGTTTTGGCGATTAACAACAGCGAGCTTCTGATGTTGGGTATAGCCGCGCTTGCAGGCGCCATCTTCTTTTTTATTTTCCGGCGGCCCTTGTACCAATTGACCTTTGATGAAGATACAGCCAGAACCAACGGATTGCCGGTTGATCTCATTTCGTTTATGTTCAGCGTTATAACCGGTATGATCGTGGCCTCCGCGATGCCTGTTGTTGGTGTACTGCTAGTCTCCGCGCTGATTGTACTGCCTGCGGCACTGGCCATTCGAGTTACCCCTTCCTTTAATTCCGCAATCGTTTGTTCCATGCTTTTTGGCTTAACCGGGTCCTGGGCTGGACTGGCTGCTTCTTATAAAGCAGGAACTCCGCCCGGAGGCACGATCGCATTGGTTTTGCTGCTATTCTTGCTTTCAGGCATCGGGATACGAAGGCTGATTCTGAGGCTTGGAATATACAAAAATAAAAAGTTTCAACAATCAGGAGGTTAAATCGCAATGAAGTTTCACATGAAGCACACCTTTATGGCAACAGCAGCTCTTGCATTATTGCTCTCAGGCTGCGGGGCAAACTCCAACTCGGACTCATCCGCATCATCCAATCCTTCACCATCCATTGCTTTAGCACCGTCTGTTCAGCCATCCTCCGGCAAAAAGCTGAAGGTGGTAGCTACCTTCTATCCCATGGTGGAATTCTCCAAACAGGTAGCGGGTAATCATGCTGAGGTAACCGGTTTGATTCCCACAGGAGTAGAACCCCATGACTGGGAGCCAAGCGCCAAGGACATTGTTCAGCTGAAGGAAGCCGATGTTTTTGTCTACAACGGCATCGTAGAGGAATGGGCGGAAGACGCACTGAAGGGGGCTGCCAATGATAAGCGTATTGTTGTTGAGGCCACTCACGGCATAGAGCTTTTGGAAGGAGCGGCTGAGGAAGAGCATGAAGTAGGACATGCCGATGAGCATAAGGATGAGCATGCCGGCGAACATAAGGATGGTCACGAAGAAGGCCATGAGGAAGGACATGATCACCATCATGCTACTGATCCCCATGTTTGGCTAAGCCCTGTTTTGGCGCAAAAGCAAGTTAAGCTGATTGAGGAGGCGCTTTCTAAGGCGGATCCAGCCCACAAGGAGGACTACACCAAAAACGCCGATGCCTATATAACCAAGCTGAAGGAACTGGATCAAGCGTACAAAAGCGGTTTAAAGGGTGCAAAACGGAAGGAATTTGTCACTCAGCATGCAGCCTTCGGCTATCTGGCCAAGGAATACGGACTGATACAGGTACCGATTGCCGGTCTTTCCCCTGAGCAGGAGCCTTCTCCGGACAAAATGGCGGATATCATCAAATTTGCCAAGGACAAGCAGGTGAAAACCATCTTTTTCGAAACACTCGTCGATCCCAAGGTGGCGCAGACCATTGCTAAGGAGCTTGGCGCCAAAACAGATGTGTTGAATCCTTTGGAGGGTTTGACAGATGAAGACCGCAAGAACAATCAGGATTACAGTTCTATCATGAAAAAGAATCTGGCAGCACTCCAGAAAGCGTTAAACGAATGAGGGCCGGCTATGATGGAGAAGGCTTCGAAATACCATGAGGAGCTGCGGCGCAAACTCACGGAAAAAGGCTTGCGGATAACCGAACAGCGGAAAGGGATGCTGAAGCTGCTGCTTCAAGCTGAGCATCCTTTGACAGCTACTGAGATTTATCAGGTCATGTCGGTTGAGTTTGCCGGTCTCAGCCATGGAACAGTCTACCAGAATATCAAGCTGTTCTCTGAGTTGCAACTGCTGGAGTCCTTTGCGGTGGGAAATGAGCTCCGGTTCCGTTTAGTGGATATGAATCAGCCGCAATGCCATATCATTTGCCAGGATTGCGGGAAGATGGTTTCCATTGGATTTGATCCTGGCCAGCTGCAATTGATGCTGCCCCATAATTTTCAATTGTATAATTTTCATTTTGATATCCTGGGTCAGTGCGAGATCTGCAAAACGGAGGATGAGTCTAATAAGGTGACTCTACAACGGGAAACCAGATAGTCGCTTTCCATATCCTGGGCAGCCCCATCTTCCTGCGAGAAGATTGCGACTGTTCTTTTTTTTATGTAAAATTAAGTAAATAGAGTTAATGTAAGAAGACTCCTGTTGGCGGGATTTACTTAAAACTCCGTTCTTATGCACTTTTCTTAGTGGCCAACCATTATAATTATTACCGTAAATGCCCATAGTAATATTAAAAGCGCAGAGGTGATGATGAGTGGAATATTGGTCAGAGGTAATAACGCGCTTGGATCTTCATGCCAAAGGAGCTTGGGTGGTATATGGTACAGGAGCATTGCTCCTCCTGCTTGCCCTTGTTTTTAAACGAAAACTGACCTGGCGGGAATACTATGTCACCTTCGGCATTATCTCGACCGCAGCATGGTTAGGGAACATTGTGTTATTTTTTCAGCTGGATCTGCTGGATTCCGGGGACCCCTCCATCGGTGGCATTGCGGACATTATTGTATTTACCATCGCACCGTCCAGTATGTCCTTGCTGTTCTTGAATTTCTACAAGCCGAACGTTAAGTGGGCAATGAGCATTGGGTTTACATTATTGGCTGTCACTTTGGAATTCTGGCTGACGTCGGCCGGCTTCTTTACGCAGAAGGGGTGGCAGGTCTGGTACTCCATTCCCTTGTATTTTCTGTTTTTCTTTTTTTTCCTGCCGTGGCATTTGCGCTTTGTGCGGGGAAAGGGGGAAGTCAACGTAACCTATACCTCCAGCTCTTACCGGAGAAATAACCGGAGGGACAAATAAAGAAAAGTTTTGATTCCTTTCCCGTGTTATTGTATTAAAATTACATAAAAACCTTTTCTGTCAAGTTCTGAATAGGAATAGATATGAACCAGCAGCGTAAAAGGTGCACATTTTGCGGCTGCTGCATGGTCCGGATTTCTCCGGCACATGCACACGTGAATCAGAAAATCGGATTGAAAGGCAGGAATGTCCATTGAAAAAATGGTTAGTCATGATGTTATCCACTTGTTTGGTGTTTCTCAGCATCGGGGTTCATTCCGCAAGCGCTGCGCCCAATGTGGTCAACAGCACCATTTTGGTAAAGGCAGGGGAGACCTTCGATGGCAAAGGTCAAACGTATGTGGCCAATCCCAGTACGCTTGGCGACGGCAGTCAGGCTGAAAATCAAAAGCCCATTTTCCGTCTGGAAAATAACGCAACTCTGAAAAATGTCTATATTGGTGCACCGGCCGCAGATGGCGTCCATGTATATGGAAACGCCACCATCTCGAATGTCACCTGGCTGGACGTAGGGGAGGATGCCCTTACGTTGAAATCCTCCGGCACTGTCAATATTACGGGCGGCGGAGCGTACAAGGCCTATGACAAGGTGTTCCAGATGAATGCGTCCGGCACCATTAACATTAAGAATTTCAAGGCCAACGATATCGGCAAGTTGGCCCGTCAGAATGGAGGCACGTCATATAAAGTAGTGTTTACACTGGATAACTCGGACATCTCCAATGTGAAGGATTCGATTTTCCGTACGGACAGCAGCTCCAGCTCTGCGAAAATTACCAATACCCGCTATCATAATGTGCCTACGTTGTTCAAGGGTTTTGCCAGCGGTAAAACCAGCCAATCCGGGAATACCCAATATTAATGTAGTATCTTTTTCATAAGACCTTATCCGGAGCAGCCTGTTCTTCGATTTCAGAAGAGCGGGCTGTTTACTTATATCCAAAAATTCCTGTACGAACCGGGAAAGACTGGTTTATAGTGGTAACGTGTGAGAACGGATCAGGAAGGCGGGGATTTTTTGCAGCTGTCTACGGAAAGATTCATTGTCAGAGATTTTGTGGAAGAGGATTGGGTTCAGATTCATACCTACTGCTCTGACGAAGAGGTAACCCGTCATACATTTTGGGGTCCGAATTCAAAAGAGGAGACCAGACAATTTGTTGATGCTGCCATACGAAGCCAATTCGAGCTGCCCCGGACCACTTATGAAATGGTCATTGTCGATTCATCAACCGGTGAGGTATTGGGAAATTGCTGTCTCAAAGCGGAGAAGTCCAATGCGGAGCTAGGGTATAACATCTCCAAAGCCCATTGGGGCAAAGGCATCGCCTCGGAAGTGGCCCGTTCCATGCTGGAGTTTGGCTTCCGAGAATTAAAGCTCCACCGGATTTATGCCACCTGCCGGCCGGAGAATACCGGTTCCTATACGGTAATGGAGAAAATTGGCATGAAACGGGAAGGCCACTTAAGGGAGCATTTTATGAAAAACGGAAAGTGGCAGGATTCTTACCTATATTCCATTCTCGAAAGTGAGTATGTTTGAAGAAGAGACAAAGGAGAACCAACATGAGACTGGAAACCAAACGATTAATCATAAGGCCTTATACATTGGAGGATGTCCACGGGCTGTATGGGATACTGTCCGACCCGGATACCATGGCCTTCTGGCCTAAGCCGTTCCACCTTTCGCAAGTAGAGGGTTGGATTCAACATAGAGGCATCGAAAATTATGGTGATGGCATCGGGCGATGTGCAGTCCTGTTGAAGGAAACGGGAGAACTCATCGGAGATGCCGGCATTGTGAACCAGGACCTTGACGGGAAGCCGGAATATGATCTGGGTTACATTATCCATGCCCAATATTGGGGACACGGTTATGGAGGAGAAGCTGCTGCCGAAATGCTGCGGTATGGTTTTGAGGAGCTGCAGCTGCCGCGGCTATGCGCCAATATGCCGGCGGAGCATATTTCCTCCCGGAAGGTGGCCGAAAAGCTGGGCATGCAGCTGGAAAAGGAGTTTATCAATAAAAGAAACAGGGATGTGCTGACCTGCTTGTACAGTAAAAATAAGGTGTGAATGAACGGAAAACAGACCTTCTGCCGAAGCGGAAGGTCTGTTTTTTTGAGTCAAGATTAAAGCTTGGCAGTCTCCTGCTTGAGCCATTCCTTATGGGCATCGTCCAGATGGACGGACAGCTTATCGTACACCTGCTGATGGTAGGCATTGATCCAATCCAGTTCGAAGGGGGAGAGGAGTGCAGCATCAATGGCATTCCGGTCGATGGGCAGGAAGCACAGGGTTTCGAACCGGAGGAAGGAGCCAAACTCCGTGGTTTCATCCTGGATGACCAGGAGTGTATTCTCCGTACGGATGCCGTGACGCCCTTCCTTATATACACCGGGTTCTACCGTGATGCTCATGCCGGGCTCCAGCCGGACATTCAGCAGTTTCTGGTTAAACCGGTGTGGCTCCTCATGGACATTGGAGAAATAACCGACCCCGTGGCCGGTGCCGCATTTGTAGTCCAGTCCGTTATCCCACAAGGGCTTCCGGGCCAGCACGTCCAGGTGGGAGCCGGTGGTGCCGTATAGGAACTTGGCGGTGGACAACGCAATAACCGATTTCAGCACCAGGGTAAAGTCCCTGATTTGTTCGTCCGTCAGCTTGCCCAGGGCAAGGGTACGGGTGATGTCCGTGGTGCCGTTCAGGAAATGGGAGCCGGAATCCAGCAGATAGAAGCCTTCGTTCTTCAGGGTGTACTGGGCTTCCGGCAGAGCCCGGTAATGCATCATAGCAGCGTGATCGCCATAAGCGGAAATGGTGGAGAAGCTCAGGTCAACGAACAGCGGCAGTTCCCTGCGGAACTCCAGCCCCTTCAGATCCGCGTCGGTTTCCGTTACGTCTTGATGGGGTACGGTTTCCTTCAACCACTTGAACAGTTTAACCAGCGCTACCGCGTCCTTGATGTAGGAATCCCGGATATTGCGGATTTCCACTTCATTTTTGATGGCTTTGACCGGGGTGACCAGTCCTTCGGAGATGATTTTCCGGGCGGATGTGGCAATGGCGCGATAGAGGCTGGCATTGGTTTTCTCTGGATCCAGCAGGATGGAGGTGTGATCGTCCAGCTTACCCAGGAAACTGTAAATCTCCCCATACCCTTCAATATGAATGCCATCCTTCAAAAGAAGCTCCCGTTCCGCCTGACCAACCTTGTGCGGCTCAACGAAAAGATAAGCCTTTTGTTCGCCAATCACGGCATATGCGGTCACATAAGGATTATGGGGAATGTCATTGCCCCGGATATTAAACAGCCAGCAGATTTCATCCAGCACCGGCAGCAGATAGAAGTCCGCACGGCGGGCCTTCATAGCTTGGCGGATCTCCGCCAGCTTCTCAAGCCGGGTTTTGCCAGCATAAACAGCATCATGTATGTATAGCTTGTCACCGGGAATAGCAGGTCGGTCTGACCACACAGCCCCAACCGGGTCCAAATCCGTTCGGATGCTTACCGACTTGTCTGCCAGCAGGGCGGACAATTTATTGAAGGCACTCACCGATAGGCTTCTGCCATCCACTGCCAAACAGCCGTCTTGGGGAAGGATTTCCGCCAGCCATTCCTCATGGGTTTGCACACCAAGCTCTCCCATTTTGAAGAGCCGGATGCCGCTGCCCTCCAGTTGATTAGCCGCCTGGATAAAATATCTGCCGTCGGTCCACAGGCCCGCATCCTCCCGGGCAATTACAGCAGTTCCGGCTGAACCGGTGAAGCCAGTAATCCACTGTCTGCTTTTCCAATGCTCACCCACATATTCGCTCATGTGAGCATCGGCGCTGGGCACCAGACAAGCGTCAATGCCTTCCTTCTCCATCCAAACACGCAGTTGACTTAACTTTTCGCTGGTATTCATGTGCAACGTCTCCTCAGGTTCTCTTCGTCTTGATCAAATTGAACATGCTCTATGAGAAGTATACCAGAAAATGAGAAAATCTTTTACCCTTATTGTTCCGTTACACATGGAAGCCGGCAGCCATACCCTCGTCAACAAATTCTTTACGTGTATTTGACACTCCGGCAACATTCCGTCGCTACTATAGGAAGTGTTAAAAGCATGTCCCGAAGCTGATTATTGGGGTTGGAGGTTCTTAGGCTTGAGCATAACAATTGTTGACATTGCGAAACGGACTGGTGTATCGAAATCGACGGTTTCCCGGGTCATTGCCGGAACCGGATATACAAGTCCGGAAACCCGCGAGAAGGTGCTGCAGGCGATTCAGGAGCTGCAATACAAGCCGAATGCGGTAGCCAGAGCGATGGTATCCCAACGAACGTATAACATTGGCGTGATTATTTACCGTCAGCATCACCCCATCATCTCCCATCCATTCTACGGGAAAATCCTGGATTCCATTCTGGAAACTGCCGAAGGCATGAACTATTCCGTATTTGTCTCGACGGATAAGGAGATGTCACTCCGTTCAGCCAATTATATGCTGGAAAAACGGGTCGACGGTCTGGTACTTATCAGCCGCTTGAATCAAGAAATGATTGGTTATTTGGACAGCTTCCACATTCCGTACCTGATGGTTAACGGCACGACGGAGAACAGCAGTGTGATTCAACTGGTGAACGATGATCGCAAAGGCGGCAAGCTGGCCGCTGATCATCTGTACGGATTAGGGCATCGCGACATATTCGTGATTGCCGGGCCGCAGGAGCATCGAAGCCACCATTTGCGGCTGGATAGCTTCTGCCAACGATTGCGCGAGCTTAACTGCAGCGTCCCGGCAGAACGGATCGGATATTCGCCGACCTCAATGTTTGATGACGGTCTGCAAAGCTTCTTGGTTTTGTGGGAACGTTCCCGGATTAAGCCGACAGCGCTTTATGCTACGAATGACATGTTAGCGCTCGGTGCGATGCGGGCGATCATGGACAAGGGCCTGCGTGTTCCGGAGGACATCTCCATCATTGGGTCCGATAATATTGATTTTACCGCTCTCTCGAATCCGCCTTTGACAACGATCCATATTGAAAAGGAAAGGATGGGGCATGATTCCGTTAATTTGCTTCATCGCCTTATCCACAAGGAGGTTCTGGAGCAGACTCGGATTGACTACGAACCCAAGCTGATCATCCGCAGCTCGACAGGCCCGGCAAGAAGAAGCGAATAAGATAAGGCCCGATATGTCCAACATGGGAACGTTCCCACAACAATGAAGGAACGTTGCGAAGAAAGGAGTCTCTATGCAAAATCAAGTCCATCACCGCAAGCGCACCTCCGTAATGTGGTACATATTCTTACTTCCGACCTTTCTGGGTATTCTGCTGCTCATGGTCTATCCTGTCATCGAATCGTTCCGCTTAAGCTTCTTTCATTCGGGAGGGACGATCGAGACATGGGCGGGAGGCAGCAATTATACAAGCGTCTTAAGCTCCGATGTGTTCTGGAAAGCGGTGTACAACACCTTTTATATCGGATTCTTTCAACTGCTGCTAACCATTCCCATCGGGTTCATCCTTGCTTCGTTCATCAACGAGCTGAAGTGGGGGAAAAACTTGTTCAAGGTCATGTTTTTCATCCCTTATATTACATCGATCGTAGCCGCCTCCATGCTTTTCCTGTTCGTGCTGCATCCCGAATTCGGCTTGTTGAATTATTTCCTGGCGAAGCTCGGGCTTCCTGCCTCCGTTTGGCTGGCTGATCCATTCAGCGCCCGCTGGGGAGCCATACTGCTGGGATCCTGGCATTGGCTGGGTTTTGTGATTGTGATATTTCTGGCCAATCTGCAGGCCATTCCGGAAGAAATGTACGAGGCCGGAACGATTGACGGAGCTAACGGGTTTCAAAAATGGCGGTATCTGACGATCCCGAATATGCTCGGTACGTTCTCGTTCCTTGTTATTATTGGCTGGATCGGGGGGCTGCAGCGGTTTTCCGACGTGTATCTGCTTGGGGGACTCCAGGGAAGTCCGGCCCGTTCGTTGTATACGATTGTCGGCTTTATCTATGAACGCGGCTTCGGAGGCAACGAATACGGCATCGCTTCGGCTGCCGCTTATGTACTGTTTGCCATGATTCTGTTCTTCACAGTGCTGAATTTAAAAATAACGAAGATGAAAATCTGAGCAAGGAGCAGCTGCAATGAGAACCATGAGAATGTTTTCAAAAAAATGGTCTGCAGCGGATTTGGCCATTTTCATCGTTCTGCTCGCCCTGGGCATCATCATGATTGCACCCTTCATATGGATGCTCAGCGTTAGCTTCGAACGGACAGCGAATTTGCAGATGCCGTTTCCGCCTTCCTTTTATCCGAAGAACAGCTCCGCCTTTAACTACCGCATCGTCATGGAAAACGCAACCTTATTCAAAGCCTATTTGAACTCCGGCATTGTAGCTGCAAGTGCCGCCGCTTTAAGTGTTGCCAGCTCGCTGATGGCCGGTTATGCATTCTCCAAAGGGCAGTTCAAAGGAAAGAAAGTGCTGTTCCTGATGGTGCTGGCGACGATGATGATTCCCATGGAAACCCGGTTGATCCCCCTGTTCACAATGTTCAATAATTTCGGGCTGATCGATACGTTCGTTCCGCTTATTGCACCGGCGGTTTTATACGGCATGGGCGTCCTGCTTTCCAAGCAGTACTTCGACCAGCTTCCCGACAGCTTGCGGGAGGCGGCGCAGATTGACGGTTCAGGAGAAGGGCGGACCTTTATCCAAATTTATGTGCCGCTTGCAGGACCGATTATCGCGACACTGGCGATTCTCTCCTTCCTGGATAGCTGGAACGCCTTTCTGTGGCCGCTGGTTGTTATCAATGATCATGCCCTGCGGACGATTCCGGTTTTTCTCGCAAGCTTCTCGTCTGAGACAGGAACGCATCTAAGCGGACTTACGATGGCGCTGGCAACCGCAAGTATCGCGCCCATCATTGTGGTTTTCTTGTTTTTGCAAAAATATATCATTCGCAGTATCGCTTTAAGTGGTTTGAAAGGCGAGTAAGGAAAAAACGAATCATGGAGGTAGTCACGCATGGTTAACAAGAAGACGAGAAGGTGGATGGCAGGGGCAAGTCTGGCCACTGTGATGGCAATGCAGGTATTGGCAGGCTGCGGAAGCAGTGCCGAAGGCGACGGCGCAAGCAGTGACGGTAGCAAAAGCGCCCAAGCAGCAGATTCGGGTTCTGCGGACAAGGCCTCCGACAAGAAGTGGTCCGGGTCGCTGAAGGTGCAGCTGATTGGGGATTTCAGCATGGATGACAAGACGGACCCGCTCTCCGGCAAAAAGGTCAAAGGTGTAGCTGTTCTTAAAAAAGAATTCGAGCGGCTCTACCCGGGGGCGTCGATGGATTTCGTGCTGCTGGGATGGGATGGATACACGCAAAAGACAGAGGCCATGCTCAAGTCGGACGGCGCAGACGTCTATCAAGTGCCGGGAATCGCCAGTTTGGCCAGCCAGGACCTGCTTGAGCCTTTGGCGTCATACATTGAGAAGGACAAGTTCGATCTGAATTTATACATCGATAATCAGGTGGAAGGCTGGAAAGCGATGGGGCCGAACGATAAGGAGCTGCAAATCTACGGCCTTCCTTTTATCGGGGATACGCGGTTTTTCGCTTATGATAAGAAGATATTCAGCGATTGGGGCGTAGAGCCGCTTTCAAAGAATCCGACACCGGAGGAAATTCTGGACAAAGCGAAGAAAATGACAGGCATCAACCCGAAAACGGGCAAACAAAACTACGGTGTTTTCTACGACGGCGGAGATGCTGCGGATTCCGTGGTGAATGCGGCAGAAGCATACGGCGGCACTTGGGGCAACGGATTTCTTTTCAAGGACATACAGCTGAATTTTAATTCGCCGCAGATGCTCAAAGGATTGAAATGGTTGAACGATTTGAACGTGTATGCACCGAAGGGGGCGCTGGTGAAGCAAGGCGGCGAGAAGTGGGGAACCGCGGCCAACGACATTGCCATTCATATCCGCGTGTCGCCTGGCTTCGTCAATACGATTTATGCGGCAGGTGTGCAGGATCAGTACGGTGTAGCGCAGCCGTTCGTCAATCCGGATAAAAAGATGGGCGGCATGTTCGCCGGCAGTCCCTTCTCCATCGCGAAGAACAGTAAGAATAAAGACCTTGCATGGGAGTTCCTGAAATTCAGCTCCAGTGATTTCTTCCAGAAATATATGCAGGATGAACAAAGCTCGCAGTTCGTGCCTGTGGTGAAGTCCGCGATGAAATGGGACAGTGTTCAGAAAAATCCGCATTTGCAGCTCATGCTGGAGTCGATGGGCAAGCTTTGGGCGCCTCGTTATCCGTACCGTTCCGCTCAACCGAGGTATATTTTGTCCACGGCCGTGGAAGAAGCGCTGCTTGGGAAAGCAACGCCCGAGGCCGTCCTGGACAAGGCGCAGAAGGATTCGACAGCCTGGCTGGCAGCACAAAAATAATGATGGTGAGATCGCCCGAAAGGGCGATCTACTTTTTCCATATAGGCAGGTATCCGAATGAGAAAAATATTGGAAGTAGCGGAGAAGCTGTCCGCCATTCAGGCGCAGACTCATCTAATCTATGAATTCGGCGTTTCCGGCCAGTGCCGGAAGCTCCATATTGATTTTAGCTATTCGCCGAAGGTGTTGGACAATGAACGCTTGTCGGAGGAGATCATCCGGGAAAGCTTGCGGAAATATGTCATTGATGACGGCAGTGGGCTGGCTTTTGAGGAGGGCTGGAGGCGTTTTTTGCCGCTGAAAAATTTGATTACCGTTTCGGTAGACGATCCCAACGGCTTTCGGGGGGCCTGCCACCGGCATGATCCTGTGCAGCGCCTGTTTCTGGCTGCGGATTTCGCTTCCCCCGGCCTTATGCCGGGAATGCTGACCCCGGGGAAATGGTCCGTCATGCTAAGCATACATGCGCTTGTGACCGAAACCTGTGATGTACAGCTGACCGTTTGGGAAGGAGATGACGCGGAATGATGCAGTGGCTGCCTTATGAGCTGCATACCCATACGTTTCACAGCGACGGGGAGCATTCCCTGCTTGAGCTGGCGGCAAGCGCCAGGGAGCTTGGCCTGTTCGGCATCGCGATGACAGACCATAATACGATGTCGCCGCTGCTGGACAGAGTTCGGGTTCAATCCGAAACCGAACTGCAGATCATTCGCGGTATGGAATGGACGACCTTCTTCGGCCATATGCTCGCGCTTGGCATTACCGGCTATGTCGATTGGAGGGATCTTGGGATTCAAGATATCCACAAAGGCATTGAGCGGGTTCACAACCAGGGCGGAATTGTCGGCATCGCCCATCCATACCGGGTCGGCAGTCCTTTGTGTACGGGCTGCTTCTGGGAATATGAAATCTCCGACTGGCATGACGTTGATTATATTGAAGTCTGGTCCACGACGTTCCCATCCATTATGAAAAGCAATATAAGGGCTTTTGCGGCATGGACCGAGCTGTTGAACCGGGGATACCGGATCACGGGAGTCTGCGGCCGGGACTGGCATGTCTCTTCCAAAAAGGCGGCTGAGCCGGTTGCCGTGGCATATCTGGGCATGAACCCTCCGGGAATGTCAGGTTCAAGTGAATGCGACGTTGAGAGAATGGCCGTTAACACGATCCGCAGAGGTGCGGTTGCCGTCACGATGGGGCCGCTTTTGCTGTTCACAGTTAAGACCGGGCCGTCGGGAGCCGAATACGGCAGCGGCGACGAAGTACCGGCGGATAGAGAGACCAAGCAGGCTTTGGTTAAAATACAAGTCGACTTCCAGACAAGAGCCGGGCACTGGCACCTGGTTGAACAGGAGCTGACAGTGGTGCTGTCCGGCAACCTGGGAACGGCCGCCGAAGTGAGGGTGTCCAGGGGGAGCCCTAACGCATCATGCATGGTGGCGCTAGCGGAGCTAAAATGGCTAAGAGCAGAGCTCTATGGAATTTTGCACAATTGCCGCACGATGATTGCTTTTGCCAACCCGGTTTACTTTCAAGCTTAATTCGATGAGGGGAAAATAACAATGACGATAACACGGTTTCCTATGGTTGCAGCCCATACAGGGTGCGGCAGTTCTCCGGATAATACAGTTGAGTCCTTCTTGGAGGGAGTTCGGCTCGGGGCGGATATTGTTGAGGTGGATCTGAGAGCAGCACGAGACGGCACGGTCGTTCTTCTTCATGATGACCATCCGTATCTTCAGGAGTATTCCTACGAAGAGTTGAATCAGCCCCGAATCAGGGCGCAGGTCAGCCCGATATACGAACAGTATGAGATCGTCAGGCTGGAGGACATTCTGCATATTGCCAGGCAGCATAAGGTGATGCTGAATTTGGATATAAAGACGCCGGCCGCCATCGAGTCTGTCATTCACGTGGTCAAACAATTTGGCGCTGCGGAGCAAGTCTTCATCACCGGATGCAGCGAAAACATCACAAGCCGTTACAAGGATATTCAGGTTGTGTATAATACGCCGCAGAAGTTCACTGGGCGCGAGGCTGATGATTACGCCTTATATGTGGAAAGGGTGTGCAATGAGGCCGTTCTCGGTTCTTATTATGGTCTGAACATGGAGTACCGGACATGTCGCGAGGGGCTGGAGGCCCATGCCCATTCAGTCGGATTGGCGGTTTGGGTCTACACGGTCAACAATACGCCGGATATGGAATATTTCATTCGGCTGGGAGTGGATGCGATCACGACAAAAGAAGTTCTGGCGTTGAAGCAGCTCAATATTTCGACGTCATAAAGTGATGGCGTCCAATGCCGTTTTTTCACACCATTCCTGAAATTTCACACAAGCCTGCGCAAATTTCATACAGGAGGGACACAGCTTTTGCAGGTTATAGTGAAGAGGAGGCACAGCAGTTAGTCCGTGCGGATTGGGGGATACACGTTGACTGATATAAAGCGGAAGCAAACCGTGAAGGAAGCAGCAGATGTAGAAGTTAAAAAGAAGCCGTTCGATCCGGATAAAGCCCGGGTGGTGGAGGTAACGGACTTCGGTGTTGTTCCGGATACCGGTGAGGATCAGGCCTTGGCCGTGTACCGGGCCATTTTGCATTGCCGTACCTTACCTGGAGCAATTCTGTGGTTTCCGCCGGGACGGTATGATTTTTGGCCGGAGCTGGCTTATGAAGGGGATTTCACCATTTCCAACCATGATAATGATGGCAGCCGCCGTGTGGCGTTTCCGCTGAAAGGGATGAAGAATTTCACGCTGGAGGCTGCAGGAGCCGAGTTTATTTTTCATTCGCTGATTATTCCTTTCTGGTTGGAGGATTGTGAAAATGTGCGGCTTACCGGCTTCAAGGTGGATTGGGACATTCCCATGATGGGCCAAGGAACAGTCGTGGCGGCCGGTGAGGATTGGTTCGACATTGCGATGGATGAAGGCTACAGCTACCGGGTGGTTGATGGGAAATTGGTACTCCGCGGTGAAGGATGGGAGCGTGACGTCTGGGGGCTGTTGGAGTTTGATCCGGGGACGCGTGCAACGGCTTATGGCAGTGCAGACCAGTGGAGCTATGACAGCTACGGCGTCTTGAGTGTGGAGGAGCGGGAGCCAGGTTTAATCCGGTATACGGGCAACCGGTCCGCACGGCGCCCGGTAAACGGCAACAAGATGATCTTCCGCTGCGGGCAGCGGGACCATCCGGCAATAGCTATATCTGGCTGCAGCGGCATACGAGTGGAGGAAGTGACCATATACCATGCGCTGGGGATGGGAGTGATTGCCCAGAACAGCAGGGATGTTAGCCTGCACCGGTTTCAAGTGACGCTGCGGCCGGGAACATCAAGGGTATTCAGCACCAAAGCGGATGCTACCCATTTTGTGTATTGCAGCGGAACCGTTTCCCTGACCGGCTGCCTGCTGGAGTACCAATTGGATGATCCGTGCAATATTCACGGCATCTATGGCAGCATAGTACGCCGGCTGGCATCGGATACGCTTCTGATCCGGCTGGTGCACGGGCAGCAGCAAGGGATTGAGATTGCGGAGGCGGGGGAGTATCTAACCTTTGTCAGCGGGAAAACCCTGCAGGCCTGCGGCACCCTGGAGTTATCTGCTGTGGAGCGGGTGAACCGGGAGTATATGGTGATGGTTTTTGCCGGAGAGGTTCCGGCAGAGGTTAAGCCGGGCGATGCCGTGGAAAACCGGGAGCGTTCGGCGGATGTGGTAATCCGTGGCTGCACGTTCCGCAGGAACCGGGCCAGAGGACTGCTATTGACCAGTCCGGGTCAAGTGCTGGTGGAGGATAACGATATCAGCGCGCCAGGCGCGGGCATCAAAATCTGCGGCGATGTGAATTTCTGGTTTGAGTCGGGAGCAACACGCCGGATTGTGATCCGAAACAACCGCTTCGGCGATTGCAATTACGCTTATCCCAGCTGGGGCAAGGCGGTGATAGACATCGATCCTGTGGTGAAAAATCTTGACCCCCGTTACGGGTATTACCACGGAGAGATTATTGTAGAGGGCAACTGTTTCCGGACCTTTGACCGTGGACTGGTGCGGGGACATTCTTTGGCGCGGCTGGTGTTCCGGGATAATCGGGTGCAGCCATCAAGCACCTATCCGCCCCATGGCGGCGCGGTAGAGGCGGTGGAGCTGCGCGCATGCGGCCTAGTGGAGACCGGTGGGAACAGCTTTGCGGGGCAGCCGGGTATGCTCCGGCTGGACGATGGCATGTTGGAGCTGAACGGTGAGTTGCGGCTCGGTAGTGAGTAGGGGGTGCGGGGCTGCGATTCCGGTAGGAAGCGCAGTTGGCCACGCGGAAAACACGAAAACATAGTCGGAGAAGGCGCTCCAGAGTACATCCAATCTGGGGCGTGACGGGGGAGTCTGTGATAGCGGAAGCAGATTTCCGCTATTGGTTGTTGGAGCTGTAGTTTCGGCTAGATAGCGGAAATGTTCTTCCGCTAATTGCCACCGAACAGCCTTCGCCAAGGGTGCAGGAACGGAAATAGCGGAATATCCCTTCCGCTATCCTGGTGAAGTGAGGCCAGGTTGCGGAATAGCGGAAAGCCGCTTCCGCTATCCTCCGTGAGTGGGGGTCGCCCCCCACATTTTAAACCCGAAAGGAGCTCTCACCATGAACTCATGGGCGGATGCCGCAGATTACGGCTTTCATCCGGAAGCCACAGGAATAGAGAACGCGAAAGCGCTGCAATGCGCGTTGGACCGGGGAGGCACGGTTACCGTTTCTCGTCCGGGTATATATAAGCTGGCGCAGACGGTATATATCGGCAGTAACACCAGCCTCATTTTCGGATACGGAACGACGGTGCAGAAGGTGAACGAAGCCGGGCCATTTTCCCATGTGCTGCTGAATAAAGGAGCGTTAACCCGCAGCTGGGATGAGCATATTTCTATCGAGAACCTCCATGTCCAGGTGAACGGTATGGATATCCGGACTTTCCGGGATGTGTTTGGTCTTCACGGGCAGATAGCTTTTTTCTACACCAGGGATGTGACAATCACCGGCTTCCGCTGTTTGGATTTGGGGAGTGCCCAATATGGCATACACATTTGTACCTTCGAAGACCTGCTGATCCAGGATACGGTCATTAAGGGGATGAAGGACGGAATTCATCTCGGCCGGGGCAAACGGTTCCGGATCACGGACGGCAGGTTCGACACCTACGACGATGCCGTAGCCTTAAACGGCCATGATTACGATGTGGGCAATCCGGAGCTGGGTTGGATCGAAGAGGGTGTGATCGAGCATTGCTACGATCTGTCCGGCGGGGAGGAAAATAAACCCTGTGTCGGCTACTTCTGCCGGATTCTGGCCGGGGCCTGGACGGATTGGCGGGAGGGAATGGAGGTCCAAAAGTCCGATACGGTGGTATCTGGAGGGCGACTTTACCGGGTTAAGGCGCAACCGGATGGACAGTGTTACATGTCCCTAACCAGGCCGACTCATGAACAGGATACGGCCATTCTGGACGGCATCTCCTGGACCATGGTTCAGCGCGATCCGGTGTATACGGCGGGAGTGAGGAATGTGTCCTTCCGCCATATTTATCTGCATAAAGCCCGGCCTGCCTTTTCCATCCATTTTGACAATGACCGGTTCAGCCGCTCCTATTACCCGGGTGCACCTGTCCCCCGACAGGAAAATCTGGTGTTTGAGCAGGTGCGTGTGCTGCACAGCCACCCGACGCCGTTCCTGCTTATTAACACGCCGGTGGACATGGTGAGCATCCTCCATTCCGTTCTCCGGGACAACGTCATCCGTTTCACCGGCAACCAGGCGATGGAGCAATATCTGCCTACCACCGTTCAGCTCACGGGATGTATATTTCAGAAACAAGGAGAGATGGTGCTGGTGGAAAATGAGGTGCACGGCAAGAAGATCCGGCTTCATACATACGCCAGTAATCAGATGGAGGATGAATTCTCCGCTGCCGTAAATCCGGGGACCGGAACCATCAGGATGCATTCTGATCTGAAGGGACTCCAGTAAACACCCACTCTGCACCAACCCAAATTTCATAAGGAGGAGCCTTCTTTTGGACAAAGAGGGCTCTTTTTTTCTAGGAGTTTGAAATTTTTGAGAAAATATAGAATTTAGGAAGCGTTTCATTTACACTGAGGAGAATTGCAAGAAGGAGAATGGCCACATATCTTATTGGGAGCTCTCATATTGGCATAAATGGGGGCTTCCAATTTCACAACGGTGAAGGATGTGGCGCATTCCAATGATATACCGTGCAATTTTCGATGCTGTAATTGATCCGGATTTGGAGAAAGAAGCGGAGCTGCTAGGCAATTGCGGAGGTTCTCCCTTACCTTCATTTGGAGTAGAGATCCCTCCAGGCAGAACCATATTGAAGAAGGGCAGCGTAAGGACAACCGTAATTCTTGGTAACAATGACGCTTCTGAATGTATCGACAATATGATCTCGTTAGGCAGGGCAACGGCCCGGAAATTGGGTCTGATCAACAAACGGAGGTATCGTCTCCGGTATAACACGGCCGACCGGAGTATGACCTTCGTAGCCAAACCGGTATCCCGCACAAACATTGCGGTCCGGATTGGAAATACAGTGGTCGAAGCTCCACCCGATGGTCAACCGGTGTTTACCCCAATTAGCGACCATAAAATATTTGTTTCTGCGATTGGCACCGTAGCTTTGGGACTGATCAAATACCCGTTGCAGATGAGCCGCGGAGCTGTTACCGAGAGCCTCCGTCTCAAAGTGGGGGAAGAAATTTTTGTGGAGTCTTTTTTGCAGGTTACACCCGCTACTGCCCGCAAATTTGGTCTGACAGAAGGGATTACACCCGTATTGTTCAATCAGATCAGCTCCATACTCCGGATAGACCCCGGGAAGTAAATGCCGTGCCAGGCGGATGCCCCCAAAGATGATTGGGCCTGTTTTGTACCTTTTGGGGGCAGTCCGTTTGAACATGAAAGGAGGAATCGAAATGCGTGTTGTCCAAAAATTGGAACAATTGATTTTAACTATTCCATCTTACTTGGAAGAAATTGCGGAAGAGGAAGCGCTTCAGAAGGCAAACCAGGAGAGCTGGTCCAAGCAGGAAATTCTCGGCCATCTCTGTGATTCTGCCACGAATAATCATATGCGATTTGTGAAAATTATGCTGGCTTCCGATCCCATCGGGATTGAAAAGTATCAACAAAATCAATGGGTCGCGCTGCACGGCTATTCAACCAATTATACGTATCGGGAATTGATCATGCTGTGGACCTTTTTGAATAGACAGCTGCTGTATGTATTGAAAAATGGAAGTGCAGAGGACCTAACCAAACCTGTAATATTGGATGACGAAATAACCGTCACCTTAGGTTGGCTGATTGAGGATTATGTCAATCACCTGGAGCATCACATGAAGCAGATCGTAGAGAAAAGCCTGACGGAATAATGCCATAGAAGAGCCGGATAGGAATGGGGGAGGTGCAGGCAATGATGGAGACAGGGGATAAGGTGGTCATTGGAATTGACGGGGGCGGTACACAGACACGGGTGATGGTGGCGGATTTGGACGGACGGGTCCTGTCCTATATAGAGAATGGAGCCTCATCCGTACATAAGGACGTAAATGCAAGCCGGAATGTGCAGCAGGCAATCAAGAGGGCACTTGATTTGGCGGAAAAGGATGTGGCGCAAGCAGCCATGCTGACCGCGGGTATTGCAGGGTTTGATGCGGAGGCGGATCTGGATTGGGTGCTTCCCCTGACAGAAGTGGCGGGACTGGATTGCCCGAAGAAGCATGTGAATGATGCGGTGGTGGCGCATAGCGGAGCATTGGGCACAGAACCGGGCATGATTGTCATAGCCGGAACCGGATCTATTATTTACGCAGCTACCGAGGACGGTCAACAGGTCCGCAACTATGATCTTCATCATTATGCGGCTAGTGCTGCCCGGTTTCTGGCGTATAACGCTGTTTATGAGCTGTTGGCGGGTAACAGCAGTGAAGAAGACCAGTGTCTGGTAGAGGATATTCTTGCTTATTGGAAGGTATCCACCGTCGGGGATTTATCCGGACTTGCCCGCCGCGGGTTTGTGGAAGACCGCCGGGAGCGGAACCGGGTGTTTGGTGAACTGGCGCCTGTCATCACTAGAGCTGCTGAAGCGGGCAGTCCTTTGGCTCAAGCGGTTTGCGACCGGGCCATCCATGAAATTGTAGTGGGAATCGAAATGCTGGGCTTGTACTTCAGCCAACCGGAGGTGAAGGTTTCCTTCATTGGAAGTGTGGCCAACTGCGGGTATTTCCGGCAGCAGCTTCATTCCATATTGAACTCCGGTAAAAACAAAACATATTCCATCGTTCAGCCCGTTTTTTCCCCGGTAGCAGGAGCGGTTTTGTTGGCGTACAAGCAGCTCTCCATCCCCATCGGACCGGAGATAAGGAGCAATCTCCTGCTTCATCCGCGTGCGAGGGGAGTGTAAGAAGCGTCAGCTATTACAATGACGAGTATTATGATCATGTTGTTTACGGTTTACTGCGGGATGAGTGGAAGGGGGCGAGCGATGAAGCAGTTGGGGGTCTTAATTAGTTTATTCATTCTCTTGCTGGGCACAGCGTGTGAGAGCGGCGGCCAGCTGTTCAGCCAAGAGGAGATCGAAGGGAAGTTTCCGGATACACGAACAGGGTATGTGCAGCTTGCCGGGAAAAAGATAGGTTTTCAGGAAGCGGTTTTTGATTATGACGATAAAGCTATTCTGTATGTGAAAAAGTATGTGGATCCTCAATTTGTGGAATATGCCCCCTCCAAGGAACTGGAAATTTATGTGATAGAATTTAGGAATTTACAACCAAGTATAAAAAAGTGGATGAATCGTTTTTCCGGGAGCATTTCGCAGATTATGTCTCCAAACCATTCCGTGTGAAAACTGACGGTACCGAATGTTTGGCCATTGTTGAAATTTACGTTCCGTAGGAGTTAATGCTTTTGCCGTCAGGAGATGACTTCATGCAGCGAATTTTGATCATCGGGTCTGGTGGTTCAGGCAAATCCACATTGGCCCAGCAACTGGAGAAGGAGCTCAAGCTTCCGTTATACCACCTGGACGCCTATTATTGGAAGCCCGGTTGGACACCAACTCCGAATAAGGAATGGGATGCTTTTTTGGAGGAGCTTGTGCAAAAAGAAGCTTGGATCCTTGACGGGAATTACAGCAGGACCTTGGATATCCGGGTGAAGCGGGCGGACACGGTTATTCTCTTGGACTATTCACGATGGATAACGGTTTACCGGGTCCTAAAAAGGCGGGTCATGTATCACGGCAAAACGAGGCCTGATATGAACCTGGATTGTCCGGAATCCCTGGATCTCCAGTTTTTGAAATGGGTGTGGAGCTTCAGGAAAACCAGAATACCCGGCATCATGCAGCAGCTAGCGAAACACCCGGACAAGAATATTGTCATTTTGAAATCGCCCAAAGATACCAAGCGGTTCCTTCAACGGATAAAGAATCCAAGGTAGTTGGAGGTGTGCAAATGAAAAAAGGAAAGAATGTACAATCCATCATAGCGAGTATCATAGTGGTCTCCATTATATTGACTCCATTCATTTATGTGCAAGTAAATAAGCGAATCTATGCAAACCGGGTAAACCGGTACTTGGTGGAGGAAAAGCATTACCGCAAAGACGAAATCCAGTCGGTAAGAGGAGTCTGGGGAAAAAAGCTGCCTTCGTTTTATGCGGTGGCCGTATTTAAGGACGAGCCCCAAGTGGAATATGTGTATTTTGCCCATGATGACATTATCCAGTTTGGATTCAGTTCGCCAAATGCCAAAGATGGTGTTGAATTACAGCCAAAAGATGTAAAGCATTACGAACCCCGCTGAAAGGAGCCAGCCTATGCATGTACGGCAAATGACCACGGCGTATCTGTTTCACGAAGGCGAGGTGCTGATGATCAAACGCAGCTCCAGCCGGGTTTTTAATTTTGAGTTTTGGAGTGGTGTTGGCGGGCATATAGAGCCGGAGGAAATCAATGATCCGATGAGTGCTGCCTTGCGGGAGATTTATGAGGAATCCGGGATCACTCAGCAGGAGGTCAAGGACTTTTCCTTGAGGTACATTCTCCTGCGTTTGAAGGATGATGAGATCCGCCAGCAATACATCTACTTCGGCCGGACAGACCGGAAGGATTGCACTCCATCCCACGAAGGCGAACTGTTCTGGATCAAGCAGGAGGAGTTGGCTCAACTGCATATGTCCACCATTAACCGGTTGATGCTGGAGGATTACTTCCAAGATCCTGCAGGTACCGAGGTGAAGGTAGGCACTATTGCCAGCGGCGATAATGGGGAGCCTTATGTCCAATGGGCGAAGCTGAAGGATCCGATGATTTTTTGAACGGGTTATTCATAATAAATGGCGCTGTACGGGAATTCCAGGATTTTCATCCTGTACTCCTTGGGGGTCATGGACATGTATTCCCGGAATATCTTGCCGAAGTAGCTGGGACTGTCAAAGCCGCATTGCCGGCCAATCTCATGGATGGGGGTGTCCGTTGTCCGAAGAAGGGCGACGGCCGCTTCCATCCGTCTGTCTCTCAGGTAGGCCAGCGGTGAGGTGTGCTCCGCCTTCTGGAAAAGACGGCATAAGTGATGCTTGTTAATGCCGCAATGCTCCGAGAGAATGTCCAAGGTCAGCCCGGAGGGATAGTGTTCTCTCATAAATTTCTTTGCCTTCTCAATAATTGTGCTGGAGGTAACGCTGATCTCCTTGCTTTGCTCCCTGCATGTCCGTACCAGAAGCAGCATCCATTCATAAGCAAGAGCGGACAATGTGTATTTATCGGTTATTTTTTCCACCGCTATCTTCTCCATAAGTCTCCAGAAGCCTTGAATTAAGGGAGAGTCGGAGTCCTGCCTCAGGATGGGACCGTCCAATCCTATGACATAATCCCAGATTCGGTTGGCTTCATTACCCCGCAAATTGAGCCAGATAATCTCCCAGGGCTCCTTCTGTCCGCTGTAATAATACCGGTGTTGGCTGGGCACCTTCACCAAAAACCCCGTTCCCTTCGGTAAACCATGGACTTGGTTCTCATATTCGATAAAACCCTGGCCGCTCAGAGTATATTGGAAAATTACATGCCCGCAATCCGGTCTTTCGTCGCCGCGGAAGCTGTAATCGGTGCTGGAGATCCTCTGCCAGCCGATAGAGTCGATTGTCAATATTGATTTATCTTCAGTTCGGAATGCATAAGAAGAAGGCTCAAGCATAAGGCGACCTCCATAAAATAAAAGTCAATTTTGTTATAGTATAGATCACAACTTTAAGATTGTCATCCCTAATGAGGAGGGGGTAAGATCGGTGTATACGAAGGAGTGATCATAGGATGGAAACATGTGAACTGATGATCAAAATAATGAATGCTGAATTCTGGTGGGGAGGGCGTGCGGCGGACGGGTGTAATATGCCTTACGATGATGCCGCATTGTTCCAAGCCGATCTGAACGCCAACCATGGAGGAAACCAGGCAAGCCCCTTGCTGATCTCCAGCAAAGGAAGATATGTATGGAGTGAGGAGCCGTTTGCTTATCAGTTTAAGGAAGGAACTCTGTTAGTTACCGGAGATAACGGGCAGAAGCTTCTGACGGGAGAGGGATATGAAACTCTGCGGGGAGTGTACCGCCATGTTTCCAGAGCGTACTTCCCTCCTATACAGGCCATTCCAGAGGAGCTCCTGTTCACCGCCCCGCAATATAACCTGTGGATTGAGCTGCAATACGAGCCTACCCAGGAGAAGGTGCTGGAATATGCGAAAAATGTGCTGGCCCATGGCATGCCCCCGGGTGTGCTTATGATTGACGATAACTGGCACGGGCCATATGGAACCTGGGTTTTCCATCCGGGAAGGTTTCCCGATCCCAAGGGGATGATGGATGAACTGCATGCCATGGGCTTCAAGGTGATGCTATGGGTATGCCCGTTTATCAGCCCGGATTCACAGGTGTTCCGCCAACTGGAGCCGTCCGGCGTCCTCTTGAAGGACAAGGCGGGTCAAACCGCTTTGCGTAAGTGGTGGAACGGGTACAGTGCTGTCTTGGATTGTACGAATCCCGATGCCGTCCGCTGGATTCACGGGCAGTTGGATGTTTTGCAGCATGACTATGGTGTGGATGGCTTCAAGCTGGATGCCGGAGATGTGGAGTTTTATGCTCCCGGGGATCAGACCTATGTGGAAGGAACAACCCCCAGCGGGCAAAGCGAAGCATGGGCACGAGTCGGGTTAAAATATAAATTGAACGAGTACCGGGCTTGCTGGAAACTGGCCGGGCAGCCCCTGGCCCAGCGATTAAAGGACAAATGCCATGATTGGCAGGGCAGCGGACTTGGAGCGGTGATTCCGGACGGATTGGCCCAGGGATTGCTCGGATATGCCTACACCTGTCCGGATATGATCGGCGGAGGTGAAATCTCCAGCTTCTCCGGAGCCATACTGGACCAAGAGCTGGTTGTCCGTTCCGCCCAATGCTCGGCTTTGTTCCCGATGATGCAATTTTCTGCTGCTCCGTGGCGGGTTCTGGATCAGGAGCATGAGCAATATTGTGTGGAGGCGGCACAGCTTCACGCCCGCTTCGGGCACGAAATCCTGGAGCTGGCCAAGCAATCCGCTGTAACCGGGGAACCTATTCTAGGCCATATGGCTTTTGCGTTCCCTGGAGAGAGGATGGAGACGGTACTGGATCAGTTTATGCTGGGCGACGAAGTGCTGGTGGCGCCTGTACTGGTCAAGGGGATGAGAAGCAGGACAGTGCAGTTTCCCACAGGCAGATGGGAGGGCGACGACGGAAGTGTGGTGGAGGGGCCGGGAGTAAAGCAGATTGAAGTCCCGTTAAGGAGGCTTCCCTGGTACAGGAGACGCACATAAGAAACTGCCTGCTTAAAAAAGGTGTTTACATAACTTGTCCCAGATTTGTACAATCTGGAGTAAAGCTGCATATCGTGTGAAATTGGAACTTAAAGGAGACAGGAGTAAACCTATGGTCCCTTCATGGCAACATCTCAAGATTCAAGAGGAACAGCGCACCCGTTATTATGTGAATCCCGTAAGAATGGTCTGGCAGTCGGAGGCATCCGGTGCAGTATTGGAGCGTCCGGAGCTTTTGCTTTCCGGCCGGGATGGCCAATCCCTGCTCAGTGCCACTATGGAGCAGACTTGTATCATGCGGCATAAGGGCAGTGCTCCGGCATTCTTGCTGGATTTTGGCACGGAGCTTCATGGCGGTGTACAGATCTGTATCGTAGGCGGCGATAATAAAACCCGAAGGACAGCAAGGTTCCGTGTCCGTTTCGGGGAATCCGCCATGGAAGCAATGAGTGAACTGGGCGGAGAGACCAATGCCACCAATAACCATGCGGTGCGGGACGGAGTCTTCGAGGTCAGCTTCATGGGTGCGGAAGAGATCGGGAACAGCGGCTTCCGGTTTGTGCGCATCGACTTTTTGGATGAGGGACATTTTGTGCAGATGCTCAGTGTTCGTGCTGTTGCCATGATGCATGATGCCGAGTATAAAGGCAGCTTTCGCTGCAATGATGAACTGCTAAACCGGGTCTGGGACACCGGAGCCTATACGGTTCACTTGAACATGCAGGACTACCTGTGGGACGGAATCAAGCGGGACAGGCTGGTATGGACCGGAGACATGCACCCGGAAACCTCTACGCTGCAGGCGGTTTTTGGTTATCATGAGGTGGTGCCGCGCAGTCTGGATTTTATCCGGAATGAAAGCCCTCTGCCGGGCTGGATGACCACCTTTCCCACTTACTCCATCTGGTGGATCCTGGTGCACCACGATTGGTACATGCATAACGGGGATTTAGGCTACTTGCTGGAACAGCGGGAGTATATGACCGGACTGCTGCGCCAACTGGCCGATTGCATCCGGGAGGACGGGACCGTGAATATCCCGAATCCGTTCCTGGATTGGCCATCCTCCACCAACCCTGAAGGAGTGCGGGCGGGCGCTCATGCTTTATTTGTTTGGTGTATGGAGGCTGGCGTGAAGCTGTGCGGATGGATGGACGAGCAGGAAACAGCAGAGCTTTGCCGCCGTTGTGAGAATAAGCTGCGTACGGTAACGCCTGATCACAATAGGAGCAAGCAGGCGGCATCCTTATTAGCATTGGTCGGGTTGCTCGATCCTGCGGCAGCCAATGAAGAGATTATTGCTCCGGAATCGCCCAAGGGCTATTCCACCTTCTATGGGTACTACATTCTGAAGGCGAGGGGAGAGGCGGGAGATATCCGGGGCAGTCTGGACAGCATCCGTTCTTATTGGGGCGGTATGCTGTCTCTCGGGGCCACCACCTTCTGGGAGGATTTCGATGTAGCGTGGCTGGACAATGCGGCGCGGATCGATGAGCTGACTCCGGTGGGCAAGGTGGATGTGCATGGCGCCTACGGCGGTTATTGCTACCAGGGGTACAGGCATAGTCTCTGTCATGGCTGGGCATCCGGTCCGACAGCCTGGCTGTCCGAATATGTCCTGGGCATCCGTCCGGTGGAGCCGGGCTGCAAAACTATCCGGGTTGCACCCCAACTGGGTGACCTGGAATGGGTGGAGGGGACCTTCCCCACCCCTTACGGTATCGTGAAGGTGAAGCATTCGAGGAAGCCGGATGGGACGGTGCATTCGGAGATTGAAGCGCCGGAGGGGGTAACAGTGCAAAGGGCGTAATAGCGGGAGGGGTAACGACGAAGCTGCCAAGAGATTGGCGGCTTTTTTGCCTTTTCCAATTATGCGGACAGTAGAGCCGTTAATTGGCTCCAAACCTCCTGATTCGCGGCGTTTTGTTGGATATAGCGTCAAGGGATCGTCGGTCCGTAACGAGATTAGCGGCTGTCCTTCAACGGGCTTGAAGGCCATAGCAATGGAGTCCACCACCTCTGCCAACCAATTGCAACCCATATGCTTCAGATAACCTCCTTCCAAAAAAACGGCAAAGGTGTTGCCAGGATTATATCCTGCCAGGCTGTCCCGCTTTATAATCAAAACGGAAAAATCCCAGGTTATAGGAGGGGAGGGGGTTGATGAAAGCAACGGGACCGGCATCATCGGACGCAGCATGAAAGGACCGCCCGGATCCGGCTGGCGGGGATGTGGCAACGGAAGGATTTTATAATGTTAGGGGAGACGCATATGAACAAACGGTCCAAATCGTTTTTATGCCAGCTGCTGGCGCTGGTGTTGCTGGCAGCTTCATTATTTAACCCGGTCAGCGCGGGTGTGCTTGCGGCAGGAGACACGGCCAACAGCCGGAAAACGGATGTTTGGGACTTTGGCGGTGTGGAAGCAGTCGGCAGCCAATACACAAACCATTTGACAGTCGCTACACTTAACGGCTTGACCGGCAACGTCCAATCCGGTTGGTTTAAGACCAACACCACCATCGGGGATCTGACGGTGGTGACACCGGGAAATTACCACCGGCTCTACTATAGCGGTCTCTTGAGCTATGGAAGTGCAACCTCCAAAACCTTCCCGGATGGTTATACCAACACCGGCTCCATCTACAGTGCCGGTACAGGTGATGACACAGGCAAATATATCCGGATCGACAATGTGCAGGCAGGCGATATCATTACCCTTTACGGGTTTTGCACCAATACCTCCGGGACGGAGAAGCCGCTTGTGAATTTTGCCTTAACCAGCCAAGCGACTGGGACAACGATTTTGAAAAACTCCGATATCGTAACCGGCAACGGGGACATTTTTACATTTGCCGCTACAGAATCGGGGACACTCAAGATTTACTTCACGAATACCGGCAGCTACAAGCCCAACGTAGCCCGCATCATCCGGACACCCGGAGTCCACGTGAACGGCATGCTTAACCTCAATGGGTATGCGCTTACAACACATGAGCTGGTTTTCCAGAACCAGCAAACAGCCGGTATCCATGCTGCTGTGCTGAACCAGGACGGTTCCTTTGATGTAACGCTGCCTGCGGGCTACACCTATCTGGCGGCAATCCTTAACGTAAGCCCGGAATATACCATTTCCGACCAGTCCAAAACAGTGGTTACCACGCTTGCAGACATTCCTGCAGGAATCGGAAACATCACATTAGATGTGACTCAAATCCCGATGGCCAAGGTTAGCGGTTCCTTAACGGGCTTCGAAAGCGGCTATGCTCTCAGCAATTTGAAGGTGACCTTGACACCTCCTGATGAAAGTCTTGCCCCTGTTGTGGAAGCAGCGGTAGATAAGCAGGCTCTGACCTATTCGGCGAATGTGAGGGCTGGACTTCCCTATATCCTCACCATCTCCGGGGTGAATGACTACAACCTCACCGGAGGCGGCCATGTCCAAATTACCGCGGATACCACACAGGATATTACCGTCACCAAGAAGCCAATCCACACGGCAAACGGGACATTTGTTGGCCTGCCTGCGGCCGTAACCGTTTCTAGCGTTGCTTTTTCCCATGTAGAGGATGGCTATGTTTACTCTGGTACGGTTCAAAATGGTCGTTATGCTGCCAACCTCCGGGACGGCGCATATGCAGTGAAGGCGGTTACTTCTGATCCGGCGTATACCACGGTAGGCCATGTAGTGGTCAACGGGGGTAATGCCGTGAAGGACATCAAGTTCTCCTCGTCTACACCACTGCCGGCCCTGCCTCTGGCCAAGGACTTGTATGTGGGGGATTCCTCCAAGGGAAATAACTTTCCCACTGTAAAAGATGCACTTGCCGCCGCTGCCCGGATGAATCCCGCAAGCGAGCAGGAGCGGATTACCATCCACATAACTCCGGGCGTATACCGTGCCCAGCTGAAAATTGAAACGCCCTACATCAGCCTGGTAAATGCCGCGCCGCAGCAAGGTGAAGTGAAAATCACCTGGTATTACGGTGTGGGGTACGTATATTACAGTGCCAATAAAGGCTATTACAGCGAGGACCACGCCTTCGATAAATTCCTGAAGAGCGGAGTGGAAAAATGGGGACCTACTGTATATGTCACTTCCAAGGCGACCGGCTTCCGGGCGGAGAATATCGTCTTCGAAAACTCCTTTAACAAGTACATCACTCAGGAGGAGATCGATGACGGCGTTCAGGTTGACCCGGTTTCTCCCACCAATACAACCGTCAGAACCATGGCCTTGGTCGCCACCTCCAGAGGAGCGACAGAGAGAGCGGCGGCTATCGCCATTGAAGCCGACCGCACCGAGTTCTACAAGAGCAAATTCCTCTCCAATCAGGATACCTTGTATACCGGAGCTGTCCGCATCTACTTCAAGGATAGCTTTATCGAAGGAAACACGGACTATATTTTTGGCGACGGCAATGTGGTGTTCGATAACTGCATTCTGAATTTCGCCGGGTACAGCGACCAGGATTCGTCGGGGTATATTACTGCGGCAAGCACAGACCCCTCCCGCATGGGATATCTGTTCCGCGACAGCACCATCACGGGAACCAGCCACGGCAGCTTCAAGGCCCAGGGTTTCTTCGGGCGGCCGTGGAGAACCAATGCCGGAGCCAAGTTCCTGGACTCCAAGCTCCAGGATCCTTCCGTGATTGTCCCCCAGGGGTGGACGGGAATGAGCAGCAATACACCGGAAAACGCGCGTTTCTATGAATACAACACCACCTATAACGGCGCCCCGGCAGATACCTCCGGCAGAAGCCGATATGTGCTCAGCCCGGAAGCGGCGGTAACCGATGTGCGGCAATATTTCGGCAGTGACTGGACCCCGGTTTATTATACCGAAGGGAATGTGACGGCACCTGTATTGAATCCGGATATCATAACGAACCAAAACCAGGCCATACTCAATTGGCAGCCGGCCCAATCCACTATCGGATCCGTGATGTATGCCGTGTACCGGGACGGGCAAAAGGTTGGCACCACCACCGAAACCGCTTATACCGTAGGCAATTTGGCTCCCGCTACCACCTACAGCTTTCAGGTGACCGCCTTGAATACGGCAGGCAATACGGCGGCAAGCTCCGCGGTGCAGGCTACCACCGAACCGCTCCTTGGCCCTCCGGCTGCACCGGTGATTACCGCCACTGCAGGTGACAGCGCTGCTACCGTCAACTGGGGCACAGTAACAGGCGCCACCTACTACACCGTAAAAGGGATGCAAATTGGACAGACAGTTTATGACATGGTGTACAGCATTGCAGGGGCGACGGTAACCTCTTACACCTACTCCAATCTGATAAACGGGACTCCGTATCAGTTTGTGGTCACGGCCTCAAACGCATATGGGGAAAGCGCCAATTCCAATGCCGTGGAAGTTACCCCCGGGCAAAAGAACAACATGGTCTTCCAGCCCGGGGATTTCACCGGAGTGGACATTGGAGATCCGAATACAGCCGGCTACTCCAGCTTTCATGATGATACCAATGTGTTCACCCTTACCGGCTCCGGCACAGGCATCAACAAAGCAGCCAACGGCCGGGATCAAATCTACATGAAGGCGGTCAAGCTGACAGGGGATTATTCCATCAGCGCCAAAGCCACCTATAACAGCGGGCTGTTCGGACATATGGCTTTGACTATCCGGGAGAGCCTGGACCCCAGCAGCTATCACTATACCCAGGCTGCGACCAGCACCGGCGGCAGAAAAATGTTCCGTTATACCGGTTCCTCCAACGGCTCCAATACACCGATGCTTTTGAACGGAACCGCCTATTTAAAAATCACCAAAACCGGCGACAAGATTGTCTCGATTCTCAGCGCCAATCCCATACCGGAGACTCCGGTTAGCTCAGAGACCTTGTCCATTTCCACAGCCACGGCCAAGGAGCTGGGACTGGACGCCAACGGGAATCCCAAGGAGCTTTACGCAGGTCTGATGGTCAGCTCCGGCAATGCCTCCTCATCCATGACCGCCCGCTTTGAGGATGTCCGGATTGTCATGGCAGATGGTACGGTGGTATTCGATTCCAATGCAGGCAAGCCGGTAGCACCGAAGAATGTAGCCTCCAAACCCTACGATAAGAGTGCGCTGATCTCTTGGGCTCCGCTCTCAACGGCCACCTCGTATACCGTGAAACAAAGCACCAGCGCCAACGGTCCGTTCACGGAAGCGCAAACTGTCAGCGGTTCGGTGTATCAGGCGATGATTTCTGGTTTGGAAAACGGAAAAACCTACTACTTTGCGGTGACCGCCAGCAATGCCAGCGGGGAGGGGGTTGCTTCCGAGATCGTGAGCGTTGTTCCATCCGCGGCTGCCGTCATGCCTCCGGTAATCACCATGACATCGTCTGCACCTGCAAGCCAGGTATTCAGCGCATTGGTGCCGGTTAGCGGTTCGGTAGACAAAGACAGCACACTGACTATCACCAATAACGGGAGCATTGTGAAGCCCGATGGAATCCGCGACAGCCTCCTTTTGCCGGCAAACGGAAGTTTCAGTACAACCCTGGTTTTGAATGAGGGTGTGAACGAAATCGAGATTAAGGCGGTGGACACCTACGACAATATGTCCAGTGTCAAGTACACGGTAACGTATACGTACAAAGCGGCGCAGATCGGTTTTTACCAGGCCGACGGGCAAGCGGCAGCAGGGCTGAATGCGGGAGAGGAGCTTGTGGTAAAGGCAGCGGTAGAAAACTATATCGCCTCCGCACGGGACGTTGTGCTGGTAATCGGTCTTTACGATGAGCATAACAATCTGGTGAAATGGATATTCAGCGCTGAAACCCTGGCTAACGGAGTGTCCGACACCCTTTATGCCAAACTGCGGCTGCCGGAGGAAGTGGCCGGATACACGGTCAAAGCGTATATCTGGGACAATGTTTCCGCTGCGCATCCCTTATCCGATGTTTTTGAACTGAAGTAAGGCATATTCCAGGAGGATCCTTATGCGAAAAAAGATCTTATCAGCTATGATGGGCGCTTTGTTAAGCACTTCGTTTCTGGCGGGGGCCCTGCCCGTTCAGGCAGCGGATGCGCCTGCAGCGATTCCGGCCTTTCCCGGAGCCGAGGGCGGAGGCATGTATGCCAGCGGCGGACGCGGCTATGATGTTTATGAAGTGACGAATCTGAAGGACTCCGGTCCCGGCTCCTTGCGGGAAGCGGTCAGCGGAGATAACCGGATGGTGGTATTCCGTGTATCGGGAACGATTCAATTATCCAGCGCCTTAAGCATCAATGGGCGGAAGAATATCACCATTGCCGGCCAAACTGCTCCGGGAGACGGCATATGCATTGCCGGCTTTAATACGGACATCAGCAATTCCTTCAACATCATCATCCGGTATCTGAGATTCCGTCCCGGCTCGGCCAATATCTCCAGCGAGCCGGATGCCATCGGCGGACGGGGCTCCAAGTACCTGATGCTCGATCACATCTCGGCAGGCTGGTCTACAGATGAATCCATGTCTTTTTATGAAAATGACAATGTGACCGTACAGTGGAGCATTATCAATGAAAGCCTTACTTTATCCGGCCATGTGAAGGGCAGACACGGCTATGGGGGCATCTGGGGCGGCAAGGATACCACCTACCACCACAATCTGATGACCACCCATACCAGCCGGATGCCCCGGATCGGCAACGGAGCTACACCCGGCAGCATTACCATGTCCAATAATGTGATCTATAATTGGGGCTTTAACAACACCTACGGCGGCATGACAACCTTGCTTTCCAATGTGATCAACAATTACTACAAACCCGGCCCGTCCACACTCCGTTCGGTGAAGGAGAGGGTGATTAATCCCGGCGACGGGGAGTTTTATGTGAACGGCAATTATATGTTCGGCAGTCCGGAGGTAACAGCGGACAATAACAAGGGTATTCAGGATCGGATATCCACCACCGTTATATCCAAAACTCCATTCCAAAACGACGGGTTTACGAATGTGGTCATCGAGGATGCCCAGGCTGCTTATCAGGCGGTGCTGGCCAAGGCCGGAGCCGTACTACCCCGTAGAGATGCTGTGGATGCCCGGTTGGTGGAGGATGTCCGCAACGGAACCGGCAGAATCATCAACCGGGAATTCGAGGTGGGCGGGTATCCGGAGCTTAGCTCGGCAGAAGCTCCCTTAGACACGGACCATGATGGAATGCCGGATGTGTGGGAGGACGCCAAAGGGCTGGATAAAACCAATCCGGCTGACGGAAAGACCATCACAGCGAGCGGCTACAGCAACCTGGAGCTGTATCTGAACAGTCTGGCCGACATGTCGTTTGCGCCGGAGAATCCCATTGTAAAGCTGGCCGCCCCCACCTATAACGGGCTTTTTGAAAAAGGCGGCTCCATGCGGATTGACGTTGTCGCTTCCGATGCGGACGGCATTGCCAAGGTGCAGTTCTTCTGCAATGATATGCTTGTGGGAGAAGATGCGGAAGCGCCCTATAGCTTTACCCTGGATAACCTGGAAGCGGGGACTTTCTTTATCTCCGCCCGGGCCTATGACACCAAAGGGAATGCGTCCCAGTCCTCTTCCATGCCGGTGCATGTGAACGGGCCTGAGGTGGAAGCCCCATGGTTAACCGCAGATATCGGCAATACGCCGGTGAATGGCAGCGGCAGTCTGGACGCCTCGGGAGTGTTGACCGTAAAGGGCTCCGGCAAAATCGTGGGCAAGGCGGACAGCTTCCATTATGTGTATCAGCCCATCATCGGCAATACCACCTTGACGGCGAAGCTGGATTCCATTGCGCTGCTGGACAATAATGCCATATCGGGTTTGATGATCCGGGAAAGTCTGGAGCCGGATGCCCCGTTGGCGCTGATCAGCACCTCCATCATCAAGGCAGACCGGGATGAGAACGGCAACGGCGACAAGGATGATACCTTCTATGCCACCTTTTTCTCCTCGAGAATGAAGAAAGGCACGGATGCATTGACCCTGGGCACCACCGACTATCCCCAGGACCGGCTGCCGGCGTTGACGGATAACACCATGCCGATCTGGCTTAAAATCGAAAGAGTGGACGATATCATCGCGGCTTATACCTCTTATGATGGGGCGGCGTGGAAGGAGCTTGCCCGAACCTCCTTCCCCATGGGAAAAGAAGCCTTGATCGGGTTTGCCGTTGATGCGACCCAGCCGCAAAACGGAGATGTGTATTACAACACAGCCAAGTTCAGCAATATCATATTGACGGATTCCCTCCGTGTCACAGGGCTGGCCCTTTCGGATGTGACGGGTGAACCGGTGGAAAGCCTGACGCCGGGTTTGACGGCTGTCGCCTCTGTCACTGTTCAGAATCATTCCATTACTCTGGAGGAAGCAGCCATTGCCATCCAGCTATGCGATGCCAACGATCAGGTGTTGGGCACCACCTATGTGAAATCCAAGTTCAGCCTCGGCCAAACCAAAACCGTCAAGGCAGGCTTCAGTACACCGTTGAATCTGGAAGGGCTGAAGGTAAAGGCCTTTGTGGTGAACAACGTGGACGACGGGGAGGTCATATCCAATGAGGCCGTTGCGGACTAAATCGGGAACCAAGTTCTCTAGGACAGGAGCGGGCGTATGAAAAAAACAGGTCAACAGCTCATGCGGGCTTTTGCGGCATTGCTGGTTATGGCAATGGTTTTTGCCAATGGAGGGATAGGGCAGGCTGCGGATTTGCAGGTAACAGTCAGCCAAACCGTGGATCAAAATCTGGCATCATTTTCTGTAAAAGGGGCATCAGGCAGCACACAGGTGTCCATTGTGGTGATGCAGAAGCTTACCCGGTCCATCGCTTATATGGATCAGGGGATGACAGCGGGGGGAGAGGTGCGTTTTACCACGCTGCTGCCCAAAGGCGATTATACCGGCTACGTCAGCACCCCGGGTGCTGCCAAAGTGATGCTGCAGGATTTCAGCATCGAGAAGGAGGAAACCATTACCGGCTTCAAGGCATTGAAGGCCGTTACGGTGGCGAAGGACGCCCGCGCTGTATTGCCCAGCACCGCCATTGCAGTGTTTGACAGCGGGGCCAACCGGGAGGTCGGCGTACAATGGCCAGACGTGCCGGGAACAGATACCCCCGGTGAATACAACGTCTCCGGCGTGGTTAACGGGACAGCGCAGAAGGTGGAGCTGAAGCTGATTGTCAACGGAGCAACACCGACGCCGACACCAACGGCAACGCCGACACCAACGCCGACGCCGACACCAACGGCAACACCGACGCCGACACCAACGTCCGATTCGGAGGGGGAATCTGAGCCGTCCTCTGGCGGGCCAACACCGGTGCCGACACCTGCAGTGACTCCATCGGCTTCGCCGAGTGGGGCTGCAGCGATTAAGGCGGCCGCTGTCCTTGACGGCACCACTGCTAAAGCGGAGATTACCCCGGATGCCATCAGCAGCGCATTTGCCAAGGCAACGGCGGACAGCAAGGGCATCAAAAGGGTTGAGATCGTAATCGGTGAGGCAGCGGGAGCCAAGGTTTATGAGCCGGTGCTTCCGGCAAGTGCCGTAACCGGCGGCAATGCCAGTCAATTGGTGAAAGTGACGACTCCCGTGGGAGCGGTTGAGCTGCCGGGGAATCTGCTTCCACCGCAGCAAGCGGGTGGAAGCTCCACGGTTTCCCTTGTAATGGGAGCCATCGGCACATCTGGGATAACAGATCCTGCTCTAAAAGCTGTGGCGGGAGACCGTCCGGTACTGGAGCTGGTGCTGAAGGCTGGAGGAAAAGCAATTGATCCCGGTCAACAAGCAGCACGGGTCAAGATTTCCATTCCATACCAGCCTAAAGCCGGGGAAAATCCGGAGCATCTGGTCATCCAATATGCGGATGAGGAAGGCAATCTCCGTAAAATCCCCAATACTAAATATGATGCGGGTACGGGCATGGTCACCTTTACCGCAGCCCCATCCGGCCAATTTGCCTTAACGTATGTAGTCAAGAGCTTCAAGGACAGTATGAACTATCCGTGGGCGGAGAATGCCATCGGCGTATTGGCCTCCAAGGGTATTATAGAGGGCACCTCGGAAACGGAGTTTTCTCCTGAGGAACCCATTACCAGGGCGGATTTCCTGGTCCTTTTGGTCCGTACCTTGGGGTTGAACGCCGATTTTACCGGCAATTTCAGTGATACCAGCCCTTCCGACTATTATTATGAAGCCCTGGGCATCGCCAAACAGCTTGGGATCAGCAATGGTGCGGAAGGAAATTCGTTCCATCCTCAGGATCCCATTACCCGGCAGGAGCTGATGGTGCTGAGCGCCAGAGCACTTCAGTTGGCGGAGGTAATCGGCAAATCCGGCGGCGCCGCGGAGCTTGACTCCTTCCACGACAGCGCGGATGTGGCTGCATATGCCAAGGAAAGTATTGCGGCTATGGTCAAAGCCGGGATTGTAGCCGGCAAGGGAGAAGCCTTGGCTCCGCTGGACCAGGCGACCCGCGCAGAAACCGCGGTGATTATGTACCGGATTTTCAATAAGCTGTAGGCATAGGCGCTGGAATGGGCCGGGAGAGGATATCCAGTTGGTCGGCCAGTCCAGCCGGTCGGCCAGTCAAGCCTGGCCAGCTGGTCAGGCTGGCGGGGAGCCGGACTCCAGAGCCGTTATTTGCTCCCAATGCACTTTTGCGGATTTTACGGACTCAGGATGCGCTATTGTTCCGCCAAACCACTCCATTTGGCCTCTTTTTCCCAAATAACGGCTTCTCAGTCCGCGAATTGAGAATAACGGCGGTTTTTCGCCAAATAGCGGCTTCTCTGTCCATTAGGCTGCCATAACCGAGGACTGTCCCGAAAGTCATGACAAATGGCTGGGGACAGCCTCTTTTTTTGTGCAAATGGTGAGGGATGCTGCAATAGAATCAGTGACTGCCGCTCTCTTTCCTGTACGCCTCCAGGCAGTCCCGGCATATACACGCCTTCCCTCGGCGCTCTGCCGGAACCCGGTCCCGCAAGGCTTGGGGAATCCGGGCGGTCATACACCAGCAGCTGTATGGATCTTCGCCTGCTGAAACTGCGCACCCGTTGGCCTGTCCGCAGAGAGGACACCGGTCATCGCCGGTTTGAAAGTCTGAATGGGTCACCATGAAGCGCCTCCTTGATGTTTTTCGTAAAATGAGTATAGCAAAATGGCTGCAAAAGGGATATAAAGAAAGGTAGAGAGGCGGATGCCTGCAATAGACAGAACGGAAATCGGAGGTAACCATATTCATGGGAGCAAGTGATTTTTTTACGATTGAGCAGGTTGCGGAGGGAATCTGGGCAGCGGTTGTGGTTCCCGGCTCAGGCGCTCTTGGAAATGCGGCTATTCTGGACTTGGGCGATCAGACGGTCGTGGTGGATAGCTTTATGCTGCCGCAAGCGGGAGAAGCCTTAAGAGAAACGGCGGAGGCACTCACAGGCAGAACGGTGGGCATCGTGGTGAATACCCATTTTCACGGCGACCATCATTATGGAAACCAGGCCTTCCCGGACAGCACCATTATTTCCACCCAAGGGACCAAGGAGCTGCTGCAGGGTTTTGGGGTTCCCAGTGTGGAGGTATGGCAGTCTGCCCTGCGTAAGCAGATCACCGGATTCGCCGAAACCAAAGCCAAACAAACAGATGCCCGGATAAAAGCTGCTCTGGAAGCGGAAATCGCGGACAAGGAGCAATTGTTCCTGGCTGTTCCAACCATTACAAGAATGACTGCGCAGCTTACCTTCACAGAGCGGCTAACCCTACACGGCTCTTCCCGCACGGCACAGATTATGTCCTGTGGTGGAGGCCACACCCCAAGCGACGCTTTTGTGTATGTGCCGGAGGAAAAGGTGCTGGTGGCCGGCGATCTGGTTCTGGGCAGCCACCATCCGGCCATGCTGAATGGGGACTCAGCCTCCTGGCTCCGGATTCTGGAGCGCCTGGAGCAGGAGCTGGTTGTCGGCAGCATCATACCCGGACACGGACCGGTAACCGGTCCCGGCAGGTTAACGGATATGAAAAACTATCTTCATGACATCCAGGCTTATGCGCGTAAAGCAGCGTCAAGCGGTTTATCCCTCGAGCACTGGCTCACTCAAGGCATACCGGAACCCTATGATGAGTGGGGAAGCTCCCATGTATTCGAATGGAATTTCCGCTGGTTGTTCGATCAGTATTCGGCAGAACTCAAGGAGGGAAGCGGCGTATGAAGCAATATTCCTGTACAGAGCATCCGTTTCAAATTTGCGGCTTGGTGCATCAGCTGCTGCCGGGAAAGTTTTGGCGGCTTCCGGAAGCCATGCTGGAGCAGGTATCGGATGGAGTGGCGGCAAGAGCCGTTCATCCAACAGGGGGACGGATCAGGTTTCGCACTGACTCCACCACTGTGACGATTCGGACGTTATTGCGGACCAACGTGGTAGATTGGGCAATTCCTCTATCTGGCTCCGCCGGAGCGGATGTGTATGTGGGGCGGGGCAACGCTGTCCGGTACGCCGGAATCGCCGTCCCTAAGGATTATGTTAGCAAAACGGGCAGCCTGACTTTTACCAAGGATAAGGTAATGGAGGATATTATTATCCACCTGCCGAGAAATGAAGAGCTGGAGGATGTCCTCATCGAGTTGGAGGAGGAGTCCCGGGGGGAGGCGCCCACTCCGTATGGGCTTGAACGGCCGATGGTCTTCTACGGCTCCTCCATTACCGAAGGCGGCTGTGCCTCCCGGGCAGCCAATGCATATACGGCCTTGTTGTCCAAATGGCTGGATGCGGATTACATCAATTTGGGGTTTTCGGGTTCGGCCAAGGGGGAGCTGGAGCTGGCGGCTTATATCGCCGGTTTGGAGATGAGTGTGTTTATCTATGATTACGACCATAACGCACCCGATCCGGAGCATCTGGAGAAAACCCATGAGCCGTTTTTTCGGACGATCCGCCAAGCGCAGCCGGAGCTGCCGGTTCTGTTCCTAACGAAGCCAGACTTTGACCAGGACCCGGCAACGGCCGTACTACGCCGTAGTACCATCCGCCGCACCTACGAAAACGCACAAACCTCCGGTGACCGCAACGTTTATTTTATCGAAGGGGAAACCTATTTTGGCCGGAAGGACCGGGAAGCCTGTACGGTGGACGGCTGCCATCCCAATGATCTGGGCTTTATGCGGATGGCCGAAACCATTTACCCGGTGCTGCAAAACATCCTGACTCAGCGGAATAGAGAGGGGCGCGCGTGAAGAGAAAGCTGGTTATTGGGGTTTGTATGTTAGCTTTAGGAATCTTCATATTCTGGGAGGATATCTACGGATTCCGTACCTTGGAGGAGGCTGTAAATGCTGAGTTCAAGTCGCCCGTACAGATTGTCAACCAGGATGCCCAGAACCGTCTGGTTATGTTCAAGGACAAAACCCAGTATGTGCTGGGGGTATACCGGGAATGGAACGGGAGATTGTATTATAAAAATGACCGCGGAAGCTCCGGATGGACAGCCAGTACCATGAATGGTCCTGCTTTTCTGGTGGTGGCAGAGAAGAAACCGGACAGAGGCAACTTTGTTTGGGGAGCGCTTTATACGGACATTCCCGTGCGGTCGTTTCTCGTGGAGTACAAAAATGGGGATATCCAGGAAGTGAATGCAAGACAGAATACTTTTGTGGTGAAAATGCCGGAGATTTACCGGGATTCGTCCGAGTTGGGCGCCGCGTCTATTGTCAAGTCCGTAAACGCCTATGGATTGGATAATCAGCTCATTAAAACCTGGAAATAATCCAAAGAAAGGAGGGTTTACGATCAAGCTGGAGCGGCTTATCTCCATCATCTACAAGCTGTTGAATCATGAGGTGCTGTCCGCATCCACGTTGGCCGAAGAGTTCCAGGTTTCCCCAAGAACCATCTACCGGGATATTGATGTGATTTGTGCCGCAGGCTTTCCGGTGGTTTCCTATCAGGGGATGAACGGCGGGTACGGCATGATGGACGGATATAAAATGGATAAAACGCTGCTAGGTTCCTATGACGTGGCTTCGGTGGTTACCGTGCTCAGAGGGCTCGCCTCCGTCTTTGAGGATGAACGGGCACAAGGAACCATTGAGCGGATGCAAACGTTAGGGCCGGATGACCAAGCTCCCAGCGTGGCCGTGAATTTGGACACCCGCCGCACAGACCCGGAGGCTCTGCCGCAGCTGCGCGCGGCTATTTCTCAGCGCCTAACCGTCTGTTTCGATTATGTGAATGCCAAGAATGAGCGCACCACCCGGGACCTGGAGCCGGCGGGGCTTCAATTTAAATTCGGCAACTGGTACGTTACCGGATTCTGCCGTTCCCGGAAGGAGCAGCGGGAGTTCCGGTTATCCCGGATGCTCAATCTGCGCCTGACAAGGGAGACCTTTGCGCCGCAGCAGGAATTATCCCGTGAAGTTGAAGCAACTTCCGGAGCTTATGAAGCCCAACTGGAGGATGTGGTGGTCCGGGTAAAACCGGAAGCAATGGCGGAAGCGCTGGACCAGTTTCATCAGTCGGAAAAGGAGTTCCATGCCGATGGCAGCATGACGCTTCGGCTCAGGGTTTACCAGCCTTTGGAAGCACGATGGTTATGGTCGATGCTATTGGGTTTCGGAAGCGGGGCGGAAGTGATGGAGCCGCCTGCCTTGCGGGGAATTCTGAAGCAGCAGCTGCAGCAAGCTTTGCGATTCTATGAAGAAGTGTGACAGCCTGTTGTCATACTTCTTTTTTTATAATGGGAGCAGGTTCCAACAAATTCATCCCAAGAGTCGTAAAGGAGACCGTTATATGACCAATCATCCGGCAACAATGTACGCCTATCATGTGTGGGCCAATCAAGTGATCCTGGAGAAAATCCGGGAGCTTCCCCCTGAGGTGCTGAGTCTGGAGGTGAACAGCTCATTTCCCACTCTCGCCCATGCGCTCAGCCATATTTATGCTGTGGATAAAATGTGGTATCTGGTGGTGACGGGAACCGGCATGCGGGAAGCCTTCGAGGAATGCCGGCCGCTGAATACGAGCATCCTGGATGCGGTGGAGCAATATATGGACTTATACGCGGAGCTGTCGGGTCTATTTCAACAGTGGCTGCGGGACCAGACTGATCTGGAGCAAACCCTTCTGCTGGATAATCCCTTTGCAGGCGTGCGCCAAACCCGTTTATCGGAGATACTGCTCCATCTGGTCAACCATGGCACCTACCACAGAGGCAATATATCCACCATGCTCCGTCAGCTTGGGTATGCCTCTGCCATGAACGATTACGCCTTTTTTTGGTATCAGGAGTCTGTGGAAGCTATATAGAGAAGGAGGCTGGCCCCGGTATGGACGTCCAAATCTGCTTGCGGCTACAACGCGGGAATCCTTGTGGGATTGGCTCGCGGAACATAGCACTACGGAGAACTGCTGCTGGGTCATCGTAAGTATGGTGCCGGAGCCGGGGAAGCTGCTTTATCTGGACGCGGTGGAGGAGGCGTTGTGTGTCGGGTGGATTGACGGGGTGAAAAAGAAGCTGTCGGAGACCCAAACGGCACAGCGGCTGTCTCCCCGCAGTAAAACCAGCTCTTGGACGGAGCTGAACAAGGAGCGCGTCAGGCGGCTGGAGCGTCTTGGGCTGATGAGAGAGGAAGGGCGGAAGGTGCTTCCTAATATGTCTCCTGAAGCATTCCGGATTGATCCGGTTATCTGGCAAAGGCTGCAGGAGGAGGAAGCAGTTTATGGCAACTTTCTTGCGTTTCCGGAGCTATACCGGCGCATCCGGGTCGACACCATCCAGAGCTGCAAGCAGCAGCCGGAGCTGTTCCGGAGCAGACTGGATAAGTTCATGGCCAACACCAGGGAAAACAAGATGGTTGGCCAATGGCATGATAACGGGCGGCTGCTGGAGGAGTGAGGGGCTTTTACCTGTAGCCTGCCAGTATGGCGGGGGAGGTAACCAGATGGATGTAGAAAGGCAGTATGCAGGAGTGAATCCGAGGGGCAGGAGTGGTCAGTGTGCTAACGGAACTCAGCAACCCTTAGAAGCGGAAAATGGGCTTGCCGTGCGGCTAACGGAACTATGAAGCTCTTAAAGTGCCGGGGAGGCAGATTTTCCTGCAGATTCAGAGCCTAAGAGTCTCATAGTTCCGTTACATTTGAAACGGCGCCGATTTTGGCGTAAAACGGTCTTTAAGTTCCGTTATAAGTGCGGCCTCATTTAGGAGCTGACTGAATTTCCATTTTGCTCAAAAGAAATCATTCAAAATCCTGTCCAAATGGTATAAGATGTATATACTGTCAGTTCAAACGGAGAGAGACCTTGGTTCTCTCTTTTTTCATATTAGGGGGGTAAGCGTGAAACAAATCAATAGCAGTGCAATCATAAGCTCAGCTATAATTGGCTTGTCCATAGTAATGAGCAGCTTCATCGTAACAGGCACCAGCGGCCCGGATGCCGTTCCAGTTTCAAGCGCGAGCATACCCATTGAAAATAAACCGTTAATGACCATTGCTGAAACGGCTAAGTATTTGAATTTAACGGAAAAACAGATCAGAACCATTATCTCTTCCGAAGAACAGGTGTTAAAAGCCACAAGCTCCTACGAAGGAATGATGTTCCCGGTAATCCGGATCGAAGGCGAGATTTACGTCGGAACGGAGGAATTAAAGGAATGGGTAAAGCAAGCGGTTTCGCTCAAAAAGGAATATGACTTGAAATTGTAGTGCCTATTGTAACGACATAGCGGCCAGAAAACCGTAACTTGGGAGTGAGAGGAATGATCATTTTTGGAACAATCCTGGCGATTGCCATTGTAGCGATACTTTCCATTGTGCTGGCACCCGTTGGAGGAATTGTACTGCTGGCCGCAACCCTGGTCATAGCCTTGAACATTTACCAACAGAACAGACAAATAGCCGTTGATCTTCAAAAAATAAAGGAAAAGCTGAACATCGTGGAAGTCGATGATTTTAACCTGTCGAATGAGGAAATTGAAGAAGAGCTGGAAAGAGAATGGAATGAGCATAAGAATGAGTAGAATGCTCGAAAACATGTTTTTCTCCCAGTAAGATGATATTATAGAAAGATATAACCCATTCAAATACTGGGGATTAATTTGCTCCCAGTCCCCATACAAAGAGGTGCATCCATATGAGGCAGTTTCCCACGCATATTGTGGCTGTTTATGGAGTTGTTGAAAATGATCAGGGGGAGATTTTGCTTTTAAAGTCGCGTAACCGAAACGTTTGGATGTTTCCGGGCGGGCAGGTGGAGCTGGGGGAAAACTTGATCGATGCTTTGGTCCGGGAGGCCAAAGAAGAAAGCAGCATGGACATTGCCGTACACCAGATGTTCAGTGTCGCATCCAATACATGCACTTATCCCGGTTACAATGGGTTTGGGCAGATTCCGCCTAAAGTTCTGATTGGATTCACGTGCCGTTATGTGGGTGGAGAGTTTCGCGAATCGGATGAAACCACGGAATGTCAGTGGGTCCCAAAAGCAGAAGTGTTGGAGCATCTCACGGTTCCGGATTTTATAGAAAAATATAAAACGTATTTGAATTTTACCGGTCAGGTGGAGTATATGGAGTATGTGACCAAACCGCAGTTTGAGGTTAAGCTGCAGCATCTGGTCTAAACCTTGAACAATACCAGCACGCATTGCATACGTAAGGGGAGGTAGCCATGGCGTTCGATGATTTTACCAAGAGGCGGATTGGGAAAATTCTTGATGCCTATATTGAGGCGAAGATTCCGGATGATTTCAAGGCTGAATACAAAATTCTGTATACCTTCCGGGGAAACAACATTACGCTGGTTCAGGAAATTCCGGCGTATCTGCCAGGCGAACGGGTGGAGCTGCCCATCTGCCAGTTCAGACTGGTAGACAATACATGGAGCGTCTATTGGCAGGATAGTAGAAATCGATGGCATTTAGTCGAGGATATCGAGCCGATTGAGGATTTTAAGAGGCAGCTGATGAATATTGAAAAGCCTGAATTTAGCTACATGTGGCTGTAAAATAAAGCTGTGGAGGTTGTGTTCTGTGATCCGGGAAGCCGAAGCCATCGACGAAGAACAGTTACGTACACTGTACCGCATGCTGGTGCCCAACAGCAAAAAAATGGAAGTACAAAAAGAGCAGCTCCGCAAAATCCGGAACGACCCGATGAACTTTATCTTTGTTTATGAAGAAAACGGTGAGCTCTTAGGCAGCTTAACGCTTAATATCTGTATGCAAGCCTTGCATGGAGAAAGGCCGTACGCCATTGTCGAGAATGTCATCGTTCACGAGGATCATCGCGGCAAAAGCATCGGCCAATCCCTATTCCGGCATGTGGAGACATATTGCAACTCCATCCATTGCCATCGTATTATGCTGCTAAGTAAAGCGACCCGGATCAGAGCCCACCAGTTTTTTGAACGGGAGGGATATGACGGTCAGGTCAGCAAAGGCTTCAAAAAGTATTTGTAACCATACTGTGCTTCGGGTTACCGGCACAAAATGGAATAATAGGCTGCCGATTCTTCGACTAAATCCCAGGAAGACTGGCGGGGAGCACTGCTCCGCACCGAAGGAAGCCGGAGGTTTACATGCCGCGCGGCGCCGGCAGCGATTTTGGAACGGTGGCTGTGGGCCTCTGTCAAATCGTAGACCGCATGTTGCATGAGAGTAAGTTGATGGACAGGCCATTCTTGTCCCATTTGATGCAAGACCTGCGGGATCTCCCCAACAGGGCAGGAGCGGATGGTTCTCAGACAGGCTCCCCACTTGATCAAATCAATCCCCTTGCCGCTTACGGGGACCTCGCAGCCGCCATAGCCCACCTTGTTCTGGTACGTCAGCTTGAGCAGTACATACCAGCAACCGGAACGGACCGGCTTATATAAAAATGAAGGCCGAGAAGGAAAAGCGAAGAGCTCTATTCCCGTCAATTTCCCATTTTCCAACCACTGTACCTCCTTCAATAGTTCAATGAACAATATGAAAATCATAACCAAATTCGATTTAATTGTAAAAAGCGATATGGGGCGATTTTGAGTCGATTTGCGATGTTTTTAGTCGAAAATGTATTATAATCTCTCGTTAATTGGGTGATCATCGGAAAATCTCTGTTATTCTCTTGTTATCTCCGATCTTAATAGAAATTTAACAGCTTTTATAGCATCTAAATGAATTCCTCATGCAAAGGGATACATTTTGCTTACATTTCTGCAATTTACGCCGGCAAAAATAGAGGAGGTTTCGATTGAAGGCTTCGATCACTGCAAATGGGCTGGCAAGTCCCGAGCTGAGCTGGTTATGCATTCAGCCTATGTTATTGGCTGTCCGCGGCAAAGACCTGGAGTCCAAGCGGGAGATGTATAACCGGCTGAATGAAGGGCAGCAGGCGTTATACCTGTTCTACTCCTTCCATAACCATACACAAACCGTTGCGGAGTTTTATTGGTTTGCGGCTTACAACATCCGCGAGCTGCATGTATGGGGAGGAATAAGCCGGGCTGCGCTGTTTTTTCAAGACGGTGAGTTGGCCGGTTTGCTGGAGGAAATGGAGTCTGTGCTGGACAAGGCCGCGGAACGGTATAATCCCGCCAGTCCTTCTGACCTGGAGCAGGACCCGGAGCTGGCCGGTACCCTCTTACAACTGCATGCCCGTTATAGGGTTTGCGCGGAACAAAGCATCCACCGGATGAATGCATGGGTGTTGGCCCATCAGGACAGCTTTCTGGAGATAAAGGAGTCCAAGGAATAGGCAGGCCAGCACCGGAGATACTATAATCCATGTATGGGAAAGGCAGGGTACACGGGATGATTCAACGGATAGGACAAATTATGCTCTATGTAAATAATCAGGATGAGGCGCGGCAGTTTTGGACAGAGCAAGCCGGATTCCATGTGGTTGCCGAAGAGGACAATGGCGAAGGCATGAGATGGATTGAAATTGCCCCGGCCCCGAATGCTGAAACCAGCATTATTCTTCATGATAAAGCGTTTGTGGCCAGCATGTCGCCGGACATGAATCTGGGTACACCCTCCTTGATGTTTTTCTCCGAGGATCTGGATCAGCTGTATGCCGATTTTAAGGCCAAGCAGGTAACCGTAGGTGAATTGGTCACCCTGCCCTTTGGACGTGTGTTCAATTTTGCCGACCGGGAGGACAATTATTTTGCGGTGATGGAAAAGAAGGACACAACACGCAGTTAAGGTAGACATTCGCTTGCTCTTACCGGATAAACCAGCCCTTTACCACCCGAATGCGGAGGTAAGGGCTTTTTTTCGTTCAAAAAAATAAATGATAATGTTTATCATTTCGCTTGACAAAACAACCCCGGAGAAATTATGTTGTATGAAAGAATATATTTTGCCTATGGGAAACAATATTAACTTTACGAAAATAGGAGGATTAAAGAATGGGAATCAGACTGGGCAAGTGGCGGGTATGGATGAGTGCAGTGGCGTTGGCAGCTGCAATGGCCGTGATGACGGCCTGCGGGGACAACGGCAATGGCTCAGCGGGCGGCGCAGAGGAAGGGAAAATCCGGATTGTCACCACCATTGCCCAAATTGCGGAACCCTTATCCGTGATCGGAGGGGATAAGATGAGTGTGCAGAGTCTGATGGGACCAGGCGTCGATCCCCATCTGTACAACGCTACACAAGGCGACATCGGCAAGCTGGAGAACAGCGATATGATTTTTTACAGCGGACTTCATCTGGAGGCCAATATGGTCCGGGTTTTCGAGGAAATGGGCAAGAAAAAACCAACCCTGGGGATTGGGGAAACCTTGTCCAAGGACCGGTTATTAAAGGATGAGGAAGGTAACACCGACCCGCATATCTGGTTCGACATTGAGCTGTGGAAGCAGAGCCTCGGGGCAGCGACAGAGAAGCTGAAGGAGCATGCGAAGGAACATGCGGACTATTTCGAAGCCAACAAGGTCAACTATTTTGCCGAGCTGGATGCCTTGAAGGAGGAGTCTGTAAAGAAGCTGGGGGAAATCCCCAAGGAGAAACGGGTGCTGATTACCGCTCACGATGCCTTCGGCTACTTCGGCCGGATGCTGGGTCTGGAGGTCATTGGGCTTCAAGGCCTGAGCACGGAGGATGAAGTGGGACTGACGGATATTGAGGATACGGTGAAGCTGCTGACGGATTACAAGGTGCCTGCTGTGTTTGTGGAAAGCAGCATTAACCCGGCTTCCATCCAGGCGGTAATTGAAGGGGCCAAAAAGAAGGGGCTGGACGTGAAGCAAGGAGGAGAATTATTCTCCGATGCCATGGGCGCTGCGGGAAGCAAAGAAGGCACCTATACCGGCATGTACCGCCACAATGTGGAGACCATCTACAAGGCGCTAAGCGGGAAGGGGGAATAACTATGCTACCTGTACTCAGTGTCAAAAGCTTAAGCGCATCCTATCACCGCAACAAGGTGCTGGATGGAGTGGATTTTCAGGTGCGGCCCGGCACCATGACGGGAATCGTGGGGCCTAACGGGGCGGGAAAGTCCACGCTGCTGAAGGTGATGCTTAATCTTCATCCCCGGCTGGCAGGTGAGGTATCCTTTTTTGGCTCCGGGTATAATCAGGTGAAAGCACGGATCGGTTATGTTCCGCAGCGGGGTTCGGTGGATTGGGATTTTCCCACAGATGCTCTGGATGTAGTGTTGATGGGACTGTACGGCCAGATCGGCTGGCTGAAGTGGCCCAAACGGCAGCATAAGGAAAAGGCTATGCAGGCTTTGGACGAAATGGGAATGGCGGATTACGCCAAACGCCAGATCAGCCAGCTGTCAGGCGGACAGCAGCAGCGGGTGTTTTTGGCCAGAGCGCTGGCCCAGGAAGCGGAGCTGTACTTTCTGGATGAGCCGTTGGCAGGTGTGGATGCAGCTACGGAGCGGGCCATTATGCAGACCTTGAAGACGCTGAAGGAAATGGGGAAAACCGTCCTGGTGGTCCACCATGATCTGCAGACGGTGGAGGATTATTTTGACCATCTGCTGCTGCTGAACCGGAAGGTGATGGCCCATGGTCCAACGGATGAGGTATTCACGAAGGAGCACATCTTCAAAACCTATGGCGGCGTGCTGCGCTGGATGGGGGAGAAATCCGGATGATACAGCTGTCGCATAACGCACAATGGGTGCTTCTCAGCACATTGATTCTGGGTATAGCCGCAGGGGTTATCGGCTGCTTCGCCTATTGGAAGCGGCAAAGCCTGATGAGTGACGCCTTGTCCCATGCAGCATTGCCGGGGGTGGTTGCCGGGTTTATGGCGGTGGGTGCCAAAAGTCTGCCTGCAATGATTGGTGGTGCGGCTGCAAGTGCGCTGCTGGGAGCCGCCCTCATCCATTGGATTCGCTCCAACTCCCGGGTGAAGGAGGATGCGGCTATGGGGATTGTGCTGTCCGTATTCTTCGGGCTGGGGATCATGCTTCTGACCTTCGCCAGCCGGACGGCAAGCGGCAACCAAAGCGGGCTGGACAGCTTTATCTTCGGTCAGGCGGCGTCTATGGTCAGACAGGATGTTTGGACCATGACGGGTTTGGCGTTGGGGGTCATTCTGGTGGCCGCCGTGGGCTTTAAGGAATGGAAGCTGTTTTTGTTCGATGGAGCCTTCGGGCAGGGGCTGGGCTTGTCGGGGCGGGTGATGAACAGCCTGTATATGGCCGTTCTGGTGCTGGTCATTGTACTGGGCATCCAGTCCGTTGGGGTCATCCTCATGTCGGCGCTTCTGATCATCCCTCCGGTTAGCGCCCGTTATTGGACCCACTCCTTCGGCGGAATGCTCATCCTGGCGGGAGCCTTCGGCGGCGGGGCGGGTATGCTGGGCACCCTGGTCAGCACCATGGGCAAAGGCTGGCCCACAGGTCCGTTTATTGTACTGGTTGCCACGGGACTGTTTGTTGTCTCCTTATTCTTCGGAGTGCGAAAGGGTTTGCTGATGATTTACCTGGAGCGGCTGGCCCAGCAGAGAAAACTGTCCATGGAAACAGCCGAACCGCGCAAGCTGAAGGAGGGGGTGGGATCATGAGCTACAGCGGCTGGATTATTCTGACCGCCTCTCTGGTGGGGCTGTCCTGCGGCATGATCGGGGTGCTTCTGATCCTGCGCCGGATGGCCATGATGGCCGATGCCATCAGCCATACGGTATTGCTGGGTATCGTTGCGGCATTTCTCCTCACCAGAGAGCTGAGCGGGTTCCATATGCTGATCGGCTCGGTGGCGGCGGGGCTTCTGACAGCGGTGCTGGTCCAATGGTTCCATGCCCGTGGCGTCCAGCAGGAAGCCTCCATCGGAATTGTGTTCACCTCCATGTTTGCCCTGGGAGTGGTGCTGATCGCCACCAAGGTGGGGAACGCCCATTTGGATGTGAAACATGCCTTGATGGGGGAAATCACCTTTATCCCCTGGGAGACGGTGGAGCTTCCCGTGATCGGTGCACTGCCGGAGGCGGTGGTGCTGCTGACGGCTGTGCTGGTTGTGGTGGCAGCGGTTATCTTCCTGTTCTTCAAGGAGTGGAAGCTGACCTCCTTCGATCCTGCACTGGCGGCGAGTCTGGGTTTGCCGGTGATGCTGATGCATTATGTATTCATGTCACTGGTATCCGTCACTACCGTAGCGTCCTTCGATGCCGTGGGAGCCATCCTGGTGGTGGCGATGCTGATTACCCCCGCCTCGGCGGCTTATCTCTGGACGGACCGGCTGTCGGTTATGATGGGGTTAAGCGGTGCTTTCGGCGTGGTATCCGCCATAGCCGGCTATTATCTGGCGGTGTGGCTGGACACCTCCATCTCCGGCTCCATGGCCTTTGCCACTGGAGTGCTGTTTCTGGCCAGCTTCCTTCTGTCCCCCAAACACGGCATGGTTTCGAAGTGGCTTAAGCCGGCAATGGCGGTACAATCCGCAGAGCCGGGTGCCTTGGAATAACATGCAGGGCGGCTGGAAATACTATCCACTAACTTAGAAGGTGAAGAGGTGGCGTAGATGCCGGAGGAAATGTCGTATGGGGAGGATTATCATTATCTTCCCGTTACCTCGCTTGAAAGCGGCAATGGTCATGAGATCAGGCCGGATGTGTATGGGTATACCGTTCAAATCGTCAACATTGCCATGATCGGTCAACCGGGGCAAAAGGGGTGGGTGTTGGTGGATGCGGGCATGCCCCATTCTGCCCAGGCGATTCTTGATGCCGTTGCCGAGCGGTTCGGCGAAAACAGCCGTCCTGAAGGGATTGTTTTGACTCACGGACATTTTGACCATGTTGGCGCGGTAATTGAACTGGTGGAGCAGTGGAGGGTTCCGGTGTACGCCCATGAATCGGAGCTGCCTTATCTGACCGGCAAGTTGGCTTACGAAGCACCGGACCCTACCGTGGACGGCGGCCTTGTGGCGAAAATGTCCATGTTTTTCCCCAGTGCCCCCATTCAACTGGGCCAACACGTACACGCGCTGCCGCCGGACGGGTCCATACCCGTTCTGCCGGATTGGCGCTGGATTCATACACCAGGCCATACGCCGGGGCATATTTCCCTGTTCCGGGACCGGGACCGTGTTCTGATCGCAGGGGATGCGTTTGTTACGGTGAAGCAGGAGTCCGTCTACAAGGTGTTTACACAGGAGAAGGAAATCAGCGGACCGCCCAAATATTTTACGCCGGATTGGGAGAGTGCCCGCTCCTCGGTTGCCAAGCTGCAGGCGCTTCATCCTGAGGCTGCGTTAACCGGACACGGATTGCCTATGACAGGTGCGGAGCTGGAGGAGGGCCTTGAAGCGTTGACCGGAAGTTTCGATGAAATTGCCGTACCGGCCAGCGGAAAATATGTGCAGTAGGTTGCTTCTCGCCAAGTTGTCCAAATGAAATAGTGGAAGCAAAAATCTAACGAATCTGTATATCGCTATTTGTCCGAATTGGCGCTGAAATGCGTTCATACGAGGCGAATAACGTGATATGGATTTGTTAGATTTTTTTCGTTGAGCCGACGAATGCTCCGAGCATCACATGCAGCAGCTAAGGGCATGTACCCGAGCGGTGGCCAAATGCAAAAGTGCATTTATTTTCCGGGGGAGCCGGTTGACGGAGTGGTTAAATGCAAAAGTGCACTTATTTCCAGCAGATTCCACGCGGTTGGCGGTCTCAGCGAAAAATAGATGCATTTTTGCAGGATAACTGTCTAGAAGAAGAGGTTTGTTCAAAAATAACTGTATTTTTGCAGGATAGGGGTTTGGCGGAATGGATCATGTGGGGGAGAAGAGTGATGTTAATTTCATGTTGACAAATTTAATAGTAATATTTACATTTATAAGAGAATTATAATAGTAATATTTACGAAATAAGAGAAAAGACCGGAGGCAAAGCAGTATGAAGAAAAATCGGGTTAGAGTTCTATCCATCGGTTTGGTGGCCGGTATGATGCTGGCCGGGTGTGCGGCGCAGCAGGATGCACAAAGCGGAGCGCAGCCGGAGGTAACAGCAACAGGCAAGCTCTCACCTGCGGCTTCCGCCCAACCGGCATCTCCCCAAGCTGGAGGCAAGCTTACCTTGACGGATGATCTGAAGCGTACGGTGGTCCTGGAACGGAGGCCGGAACGGATCGTGGTGCTTTCGCCGGAAATGCTGGAGCTGGTGTATGCCATCGGCGGTACAGCAGCGGGGCGGGCGGAGGCGGCCGGTATAGTACCGCCCCAAGGAGCGGAGAATGTGCCTGCCGTAGGGCAGATGCGTCAGGTCAGTCTGGAGCAGGTGCTGGCGTTGAAGCCGGATTTGGTTATCGGGCAGCCTGTGTTCCATAAGGATATGGAGCAGACTCTGACCGCAAGCGGCATTCCTGTTGCGTTCCTCAAGCTGGGCTCAATGGAGGAGGTCCATGCCAAAACGGAGCTGTTGGGCCGGATTACCGGGAAGGAGACGGAGGCGCAAAAGGCACTTGCCGCGCTGGACAGCCGGGTGGAGCAGGTGCTGAAGAAGCTTCCAGCGGAAAAACCCACCTTTGTGAATTTGAATGTGACTCCTGGTGTGGTCTCCATCCAGCGGAACGATATGGCCGGGTTGGAGATCGCCAAAAAGATGAACCTGGTGAATGTGGCGGAGGAGCTGCCCACAGACAAGCCGGATGCCAGCACACTGCCTTACAGCCTGGAAAAGCTTATCGAGAAAAATCCGGATTATATCTTCCTTATTATCCATGGCAGCAAAGAGGCAGGCGAGAAGAAGATCAAAACCGAAATGGAAAGCAATCCGGCCTGGTCCTCCCTGAAGGCTGTTCAGGAGAAAAAGGTGATTGTTATGCCCTCCGAGCTGTTCCTGACCAATCCGGGGTTAAAATACGATGAATCCATGACGTATCTGGGACAGTTTGTGTATCCCGAAGCCTACGGCCAGCCGCAAACCGCGGGGAAGGTACAATAACATGGGTCAAGGAACCGAAAGCCGGCCGGTTGGGACTGGAGAAGGGCCCGGATCCGGTTTCGAGCCTGGACCGGAAACCAGATCCGGACCCGGAGCACCATCCGGACCTGTAGTTGAAGCGGAGGCCATCACCGTCCCGCTACGGGACAGACCGGCTTGGGGGCTGCTGATGCTGGCCATTCTTGTCTGCTGTGTGATTTCATCGGTTCTGTTCAGCATCTACAGCGGCGCCGTGAAGGTGCCCTTGGGGGATATCTCCCGGTATATTCTGGATGATACCTTCCAGGGGCCGTTCCGTTCCATTGTATGGAATATCCGGATTCCACGGGCGATCGTGGGGCTTCTGGTGGGAGCCAGTCTGGCCGTTTCGGGGGCGCTGCTGCAAGGGGTCATGCGCAATCCCTTGGCCGACCCGCAAATTATCGGGGTATCCAGCGGAGCGGGGCTGTTCAGCATTCTGATTCTAATCGTATTCCAGGAATACGAATACCTGCTGCCGCCTGCCGCATTTGTAGGAGCGACCCTGGCGGCGGTGATCATTTATATGCTGGCTTGGAAGGACGGCATCCATCCCGTGCGGATCGTGCTGGCCGGAGCGGCGGTGTCCGCCTTCCTGGGTGCTGGGATATCCGGGCTGATGATCTTTTACAGTGACCGGGTGCACGGGGCGCTGGTCTTTATGGTAGGCGGCTTATCCGCCAAAAGCTGGCCCCACGTCTGGATTATTGCCCCATATGCGGCAGTGGGGCTGCTACTGGCGGGACTTGGAGCCGGGCGGATGAACCTGCTGATGCTGGGGGATGCGGCGGCCCGGAACCTGGGTGTGCGAGTGGAATGGGTCCGTCTTTCCATGACGGCGGTAGCTACACTGTTGGCAGCCAGCTCGGTCAGTGTGGCTGGGCTGCTGGGTTTTGTGGGTCTGATCGTGCCCCACGCCACCAGGCTGATGATCGGCAAAGACTACCGGCTGCTCCTGCCTGCATCTGCTCTGCTGGGGGCTGCCGTCGTTACCTTCTGCGACACGCTGGCCCGATTGCTCTGGGCACCCACGGAGCTGCCGGTAGGAATTATTATGGGAGCCGTGGGAGCGCCGTTTTTTCTGTATTTATTGAGGAGGCAAACCATGTGAGTATGCTGGAAGCAACGGATTTGCAGCTTGGCTACGGCAACGGCCGGGCCATTGTGGACGGCTTGTCCCTGCATCTGCCCAAGGGCAGGATATACAGCATTATCGGTCCCAACGGATGCGGCAAAAGCACGCTCCTGCGGGCCTTGTCCCGGCAGCTGAGGCCGTCTGGAGGGCAAGTGCTGCTGGATGGGAAGAATCTGTTCCGCATCCCTCCCAAGGAGGCGGCCAGGAAACTGTCCTTTTTGGCCCAAAGCCAGGAGAGAGTGGAGATGAAGGTGAGGGATCTGGTGGCGTACGGACGGACGCCCTACCAGTCACTGGGCCAAACCCGGCGGACAGGAGAGGACCGGAGCATTGTGGCCTGGGCCATGGAGGCCACTGCGGTTGCAGCCATGGCGGACCGGGATGTGTCCGACTTAAGCGGGGGAGAGCGGCAGCGGGTTTGGATTGCCATGGCCTTGGCCCAACGGCCGGAGCTGCTGCTGCTGGATGAACCCTCCACCTACCTGGATATCTGCCACCAGATGGAGGTGCTGGAGCTTCTGCAGCAGCTGAACCGGAGGTACGGCATGACCATTCTGATGGTGCTTCATGAGATGAACCAGGCCTGCCAGTTTTCCGATGAGATTATCGTGATGAAGGCGGGCGGTGTCTATGCCCGTGGAGAGCCGCTTGAGGTGATGACGCCGGAGCTGCTGCAGGAGGTTTTTCAGGTCAGGGCCATTGTCGGCAAGGACGGGGAAACGGGTAAACCCTATTGCCGGATTCAAGGAAAAATGAACGGACGGGAGAGAGGAATTGCATATGAAAGCAACACAGGCGGTTTATCCGTTTAGTGCTATTGTCGGCCAGGAGCGGATGAAAACGGGGCTGCTGCTGAATCTGATCAACCCCAGGCTTGGCGGAGTGCTGATCCAGGGGGAAAAGGGAACGGCCAAATCCACTGCGGTCCGGGCGGCGGCCCAACTGATGCCCGGTGTGGATGTGGTGAATCTCCCCGTCAGCGCCACGGAGGACCGGGTGGTGGGGACGCTGGATATCCAGCACGCCCTCGCCGCCGGGGAGAAGCGGTTTGAGCCGGGGCTGTTGGCCCGGGCGGACGGACATATTCTCTATGTGGACGAAATCAATCTGCTGGATGACCATATTGTGGATGTGCTGCTGGATGCGGCTGCGTCGGGTGTGAATACTGTGGAGCGGGAGGGGATTTCCTATTCCCATCCATCGCGTTTTATTCTGGTGGGAACTATGAACCCCGAGGAAGGAGACCTGCGTCCGCAGCTGCTGGACCGGTTCGGCCTGTATGTGGAGGTAAGCGGCGAAACGGAGGTGGACCTGCGGATGGAGGTGATCCGGCGGAGGCTGGCCTTTGAAGCTGATCCGGGGGCATTTCTGGAGTGCTACCGCATGGAGCAGGCGGAGCTGACTGCACAGCTGGAAGCTGCACGGGAGCGCCTGGCGTCTCTGGTTTATTCCGACGGGATTCTCGAGTTGGCGGCGCAAATCTCTATTGCCATGCAGGTGGATGGCCACCGGTCGGATATTACTCTGGTCAAAACAGCTGCCGCCTTGGCGGCATACCGGGGAGCGCGGGTCATCCAGGAAGCCCACCTGCATGAAGCGGCGGGAATGGTGCTTCCCCACCGGATGAAGCGCACCCCCTTCGACGCAGCAGACAACCGGATGGAGACCCTGCGGGAAACCTTGGGCAGGCTAAAGCCGGCATGAACGGAGACGCTGTGAGGGCTGTTTACCCGTTTGCGGCGGTTGTGGGCCAGGAGGAGGCCAAGCTGGCGTTGCTCCTCCACGCCGTACATCAGGGGTTGGGCGGAGTGCTGCTTTCGGGAAAGAGCGGCATGGCCAAAACGGTGCTGCTCCGGGGTATTGCCGAGCTGGCCGATGATAGGGCGCCGGTGGAGATCCCACTGGGCGTCACCGAAGACCGGCTGTGGGGCAGCCTCGATTTGCAAACCATGCTGCGCTCCGGCGTAAGGCGGCTGCAGCCTGGACTGCTGGCCGAGGCCAATGGTCGAAGCCTTTTGGCGGACCACTTTAATTTACTGCCCCCGGCAGTCGCCTTTTCCATTGTGGAGGCTTCTCAAACCGGCAGCCTGCGGCTGGAGCGGGAGGGCTTCTCCGCGTGTGTTCCTGCCGTATTCCGCTTATTCGCTGCCGTCCATCCGGAGGAGGGAGAGGTATCTCCGGGGTTATTTGGTGCGTTCGGGCTTTATGTGCAGCTGCAGATGGTGGAGAAATTGGCGGAACGCCAGGAGATTATCCGGCGGCAGCTGGATTATGAGGACAATCCGGAGGCATTTGTGCAGCGTTATGCCGCAGCCACAGCGGCCTTGCGCCTCCGCATTGCGGAAGCGCGGAACAGGCTGGCTTTCGTAGCTCCGGAGGCGGCGGCCATTCGCCTGGCTGTGCAGCTGGCAAGGGAGGCCCGGTGCCAGGGCCAGCGGCGGGAGCTGGCGGCGGTGGAGGCTGCCAGAGCCTTAGCGGCCTGGGAGGGCAGGTCTTGCTGCACCGAAGGGGACATCCGCCGTGTAGCAGCTTGGACCCTTGAGCCGTGGAGCCGGGAAGGGACATCCCCGCAGAAACAAACGGCGGAGGGCCGTATGGAGGAGACTGCGGCACCGCCGTCTCCGGAAGCGAGGCCTCCCGTCGATGCTGCTGCCGGGAGCGAAGAGTATCCGGCTCAGGCTTCCGACGGTGCCCACAGCGAAGAGCTGGGAGCCTCCTTGGGAGCTGGGGCCGCCGCCTTGAATGGTGCGGCTTCGGACACGGAGGCTCCAGCCAACGGAGCAAGTACGGGGGAGCCGCTGAGGGTGGAGGCGGCGGGTCAAGCCTTTGCAATCCGCCCCATTGCCTTCCAGCCGGGTGACCGCAAGCCCCGCAGCGGAGCGGGGCGGCGCAATCTGACCCGGTCGGGCACCCTGCAGGGGCGGTATGTGGGCTTCCGCCGCCCGTCCGGCCAGGCGCAGGCGGCGGATATTGCCCTGGACGCCACGCTCCGGGCGGCGGCCCCGTTTCAGGCGGTGCGCCGCCGGGATGCCGGGGGCGGCAGCGTGGTGATCCTGCCGGAGGACCTCCGGCAGAAGGTCAGGGAGCGCCGCACCGGCACCGCCATCTTACTGGCGGTGGATGCCAGCGGCTCCATGGCCGCCCGCAAGCGGATGGCGGCGGTGAAGGGCGCGGTGCTGTCCCTGCTCCAGGACGCTTATCAGAAGCGGGACCGCATCGGTCTGCTGGCCTTCCGCGGAGGGGCGGCAGAGGAAATTCTGCCGCTTACCCGCAGCGTGGATCTGGCCATGAAGCAGCTTCGGGAGCTGCCCACCGGGGGCAGGACACCCTTGGCGCAAGCCATCTGGCAGGGGTGGAAGATCCTGGAGAGGGCAAGGCGCAAAGATAAGGAGCTGATCCCGGCGTTGGTGCTGGTGACCGACGGCAGAGCCAATCAGGCGCTGGACGGATGCACCTCCGGCAGCGCTGCGGAGGTGCTGAAGGAATGCCTGGCGGTTGCCGGGGCATTCCGGGAGAGCGGACTGCATGCGCTGGTTATCGATACGGAGCAGGGGTTTATCCGCCTGGAGCAGGCCGCCCAACTGGCGGAGGCGCTCGGCGCCGATTATTGCCGCCTGGAGGAGCTGGACGGAGCCGGAATAGCGGCAGCCGTCCGGCAGATGGTGAAAGGAGACCGAACATGAAGCTGATTGTGTTTACAGCATCTTATGATGTGCTGCGGAATTTCTCCGTCATTTTTTCTGAACTTGACGCAGAGCGGAAGCAGGAGCTGGAGCTCTCCCTCTACCATACCGAGGAGATGCCGGAGCCTGCGATGCTGGAGCAGATCCAATCCGCTGTCCTGGAAGCGGATGTGATCCTTCACGATCCGCATGGTATGGCGGATGGGCTGGTCAAGTTCCTGACCGCCGAATGCGCCGGCTGCCGGGCGCAGCAGATTACAGTTGGCGGAGACAGCGGTAGGCTGGGGAAGCTGCTGCGCCTTGGAGACCTGACAGGCCGCCATGTGGAGGCGATGGCAGCGAATAACCGCCAGCCGGCTTCCGACAAGCCGTCAACCCTTCTTACCTTTACCCAGCAAAAGGATTATGAGTACCTGCTGAAGCTGCGGGCTTACTGGCAATCCGGCGGCAGGGAGAATATCCGCAATCTGCTTCTGCAGGTGGTCCACCTGTGGGGAGGATTAGAGGCTTCCCGCTGGCCGTTGCCGGAGGAACCGCTGACGTTGACTGGCCTCAACCTGTTTGACCCGGTCGCCGGGAAACGCTACAGGACGCTCCGGGACCATTGGCAGGAAACAACCCGAAGCCCCGATGCTCCTACTATTGCTGTCCTGTTTATGGGCAGCACCTATCCCGTTGATTTGCACCCGATTGTGGCGGGAATGATGGAGCGGCTTCAAGACTTCGCCCATGTGCTGCCCATTGCTTTTGGCTCCATCACCGGCGTGGATGTGGCGCAGCTGCGGGAGCTGCTGATGTTTGGCAGTCCCTCAGGCGGCGCAGTTAACATGGTGGTGAATTTTATCCCCTTCCGCCTGGGCGCCGGACCCGTAGGTGGGGATTCATCGGCGGTAATGGCGCTTTTGGAGGAGCTTAAGGCGCCGCTTCTGCACCCGGTCTTCCTGTCCAAACGCCTGCGCCAGGAATGGGAGGAATCCCCGGAGGGCATGTCCCCCGGAGAGTTTCTGGTGCAGATGATGCTGCCCGAGCTGGACGGGGCCATTGAGCTATTGCCCCTGGCGGCGATGGATGAGGAGGGTTTCCAAGAGGAGCTTGGTATCAAGTGGCGGACTCTGTCCCTGATCGGGGAGCGGGCGGACCGTCTGGCCGCCAAGATCCGGCGGTGGCTGGCGCTTCAAGCCAAACCGCGCCATGACAAGCGGCTGTCCATCCTTTGCTACAATTATCCGCCGGGGGAAGCCCATCTTTTTGGGGGCTCCTTTATAGACACCTTCGAATCCGTTTCCCGGTTGCTGATCAGACTGAAGCAATCCGGCTACGACGTTCAGGAGATGTCCGCTGCGGAGCTACGGGAAGCTTTTGTGGGTGAAGGCCGGATCAACTCTGCCCAATGGAGGGATGAAGGCGGTTCAGCCTCCATGCTGCGTTATCCCAACACACGGTGCGAAGCATATTTCCGTCATTCTCCCCACCGGGCGGAGATGGAGAAACAATGGGGTCCGCCTCCGGGGGAAATCATGAACGACGGGGGCAGTTATCTGATTCCGGGATTGGTCAACGGCAATGTGTTTATCGGGCTGCAGCCGGCCAGAGGGATATATGAGCAGTCCGAAAAAGCCTACCATGACCGGTCTCTGCTCCCGCCTTATCAGTATCAGGCCTTCTACCATTATCTCCGGGAGGAATTCAAAGCCGATGCTGTTCTCCACGTAGGGACTCATGGCACACTGGAATTTATGGCAGGCAAGGAAACCGGCATGTCCGGGACATGTCTGCCGGATGAGCTGGTTGGGGAGCTGCCCCATCTGTATTACTACTATGTGGGCAATCCCGCAGAGGCCATGGTGGCTAAACGCCGCAGCCATGCGGTGCTGGTGAGCTACCAGTCCCCTCCTTTTGTGGAAAGCGAGCTGTATGGCGAATACATCCTGCTGGATGCCCTTCTGAACGAATATCATCAGGCGGAAAAGCTGAACCCTGGCCAATGTCCGGATATCTGGACCCGAATTACAAAAAAAGCCACTGAGCTGCATCTGGAGGCGGAGGATGCCGAGGCCATCGAGGATGAAATCTACCGGATGCGGCGTTCCCTGATTCCTGCGGGACTGCATGTGCTGGGGCAGGGATATGACAGGGAGGAGGCAGCCTCATATATGAAGTTCGTCCTCCGTCATGACCGACATGAGGTCCGTTCCCTGCAAGGGCTGGTGGCAGAGGCGGCGGGGCTGGACTATGAGGAGCTGACAGCCGGCAGCCATACAGCGGAGCTGCAGCGTTTGGATGACATGGTTTCTGCACTAACAGCACGGTTTGCAGAAACGGGTGTGATTCCTTCCTTGGCCTCCGACAACACAGCTCTGCAGGAGGCTTGGGCCAAAACCTGGCAGTTCGGCCGGGAGGCCTTCCGCCTGGCATCCTCCAATCTGGAGCTGGACCAGCTCATCCGTCTTTTGGATGGGGAATATTCTCCGGCCCGGTTGGCGGGAGATGCCATCCGGCACCCGGACATTTTGCCTACCGGTTATAATCTCTACCAATTTGACTGCCGGTCGGTCCCCAGTGATACCGCTGCCTCCAGAGGGGCGGCCATTGCCGACAATGTGGTGGAGCTTTATCAACGCCGCCACGGCCATGTTCCGGATACCACTGCCTTGGTCATGTGGGGGCTGGAAACCTCCCGGACTCAAGGGGAGACCTTCGGGCAGATTCTCCGGCTGATGGGGGTCCGTATTGCCGGGAGAAGCCGGTTCAACCAGCCGGTATTCGAAATTATCCCTCTCTGTGAGCTGGGGCGGCCCAGGCTGAATGTGGTGGTGACCATTTGCGGCTTCTTCCGGGATATGTTCCCCAATTTGCTGGAAACGCTGAATGAGCTGTTCCGGCAGGTCTCCGACCTTGACGAAACGGAGGAGGAGAACCGGTTCAGGCAGCATACCCTGACCCAGTACCGCAAGCTGCTGGCGGAGGGTTATGACGAGGAGGAGGCCTGGGATCTGGCCTGCGCCCGGATTTTCGGCCCCGCGGCGGCAGAGTATGGCACCAATCTCACCAAGCTGGTGGAGACCAAAGCCTGGACTCAGGAAGCCGAGCTGGGCCAATCCTATCTGAACAGCCTCAAGTATGTGTACAGCGGCGCCAGCCGGGGAAAAGAAGCGGGGGAGCTGTTTGCCGACCGTCTCGGTTCGGTGGAGCTGGTATCCCAGGTGCGCAGCGACCATGAGCATGAGGTCACGGACCTGGATCATTTTTATGAGTTTTTCGGCGGGTTGGCCAAATCGGTCAGTATGCTGAAGGGGACGGACGCTGACATCTTTATTTCGGATACCACCGGGCTGCGTCCGCATTCGGAGGATGCCGCGGCGGCAATCGGGAGAGGCTTGCGCACCCGGCTGCTGAATCCTATCTGGATCAACGGGCTTCTGGAGCATCCGTTCCACGGAGCGCAGAAAATTGCCGAACGCTTCGGGAATATGCTGGGATTGGCGGCGACCACGGGCAAGGTGGATTCATGGATGTTTTCGGAGCTGCATCAGGCATATGTGGCAGATGAGGAGAGAAGCCGGCGGATGGAGGAGAATAACCGCTGGGCCTACCATCAGGCGCTGGAGAGTCTCTTGGAAAGCCATCAACGCCGCTATTGGGACGCCTCCGAGGAGGAGCTGGAGCAGCTGCGCAGCCGTTATATGGAGCTGGAGGGAGAATTGGAGGGCGGGGTCATCCGCTGACCCAGTGGTCTGCCCGTTCCATCCACCTTCGGCCCGCCCAAGTCCGGTCCACTCAGATCGGATTTTGAAGCCCACCGTCCTTCGGGTCCGCCCGCTAACCCTCGGCCCTCCCCATCGTCCGGCCCAATAAAAAAAGCATGGACTCCCCACAAGGAGCCATGCTTTTTTATCATACGCTGACCGTTGCCGGACATTGTACTCGAAATATCATGTTCGTACAGCTGCTTTTGACCCGATCCAGGGCATTGTACTCGAAATATCATATATAAATCGCCGCCCAGGCCGCATATCGCTGAATTATATATGAAATTTCATATATACATGCCCGTCACCGCCAGCAATCAGGAAATTAAACTTGAAATTTCATACACACCTTTTTTGCCAAACGGCCTTTTCACGCAATCGTATTCGGGAAGTTTCAAGTGCTCCTATTCGGCGATTAACGCGGCATCCTCTCCGGAATGTTTATTTGGACTCCGCACGATTACCCTTAAATTTGATAAAGGACCATACCGCCAGCAGCACCACAACAGCGATACAAGTGCCGATGCTGACCCGGTTCTGGGCATCCACCAGGAACAGGCAGGCGATAACCGCCAAACAGCCGATGGTGAGGATGGTGATGTACGGGTAGCCCCACACCTTGAACCCGGGCTCCTTGGGATAGGTTTTGCGCAGCTTCAGCTGGGAGAGGCAGATGCTGATCCAGACTAGCAGCACCACAAAACCCGGCACCGCCATGAGAATCCGGAACAGGCTGTCCTGGTAGAAGTAAGCCAGCATTGCACCCACACCGAGGATCACCGCGCACAGCTTCAGGCTGTTCACCGGGACACCCTTGCGGGAGGTGCGAGCCAGAGCCGCAGGCGCTTCACCCTGCGAAGCCATGGAGTGGAGCATCCGCGTAGCCCCGTAAATCCCGGAATTGGCTGCAGACAGAACGGCTGTGATCAGGATGAAATTCATCACATGGGCGGAGCCCTTCAGACCGATGGAAGCCAGCACCTGCACGAAGGGGCTGGTATGCCCGTCCAGCTGGTCCCAAGGAATCAGGCCGCAGATGATGAGAATGGGCAGGGTGTAGAACAGGATCACCCGGAGAATGAAGCTTTTGACCACCCGGGGCAGTACCTTTTCCGCATCCTGAGCCTCTGTCAGGGTCAGTCCGATGAGCTCCGATCCGCCATAAGAGAACATGACCACCAGCAAGCCGGAGAAGATGGCGGTAAAGCCCTGCGGGAAGAAGCCGCCGTGCTCCGTGAAGTTCTGCGTCAGCGAAGGAGCGTCTGCTACGGGGATAATTCCGAACAGGATGCCCGCACCCAGCACAATAAACACAATAATCATCGTGATTTTGATGCCGGCCAGCCAAAATTCCGTTTCCCCGAAGCCGCCGACACTCATCATATTAATAATGAGGATCAACGCAGCGCTGGCCAGCATAAGGAGCCACAAGGGCATATCCGTCAGCCAATACTGGAGGAAGCTGCCCGCCGCCAGCACTTCGATGACACATACCGTCAGCCACATGAAGCAATACAGCCAGCCCACGATGAAGGACAAGCGTTCACCGAAGGCATCACGGATAAAATCCTTCATGTTCTTATTGGAGTACACCGTAGCCATCTCCGCAATGGCCCCCATGACCACCAGCAGCAGCAGCCCTGCAAATACGTAGGACAGCACAATACCGGGTCCGGCGATGCCGATGGTTTCGGCACTGCCCTTGAAGATCCCGGTGCCGATAACTCCGCCCATGGCCATAAAGCTGATGTGCCGCGGCCGGAGCTTTTTTTGTAATGAATCGTCATTTCCGCTCACGATTGACAAGCCCCCTGATTGTTTCCAAAATACAGACTTGTCTAGTTTACCTTGAATGTCAGATTTGGACAATCCTTTTATATCAATTGGCCAGCGATGGCTTCCAGCAGTAAACGAACCGCCTCGGGGCTGCGTTCCTGATCGAAATAAGAGGCGGCAAGTGTCAGTTCCTCTCCGTAGGAGCTGGCCCCTAACATAAAGGCCGGGGCATGCATGGCAGGGGTGACGGCGTATACACGTTTAGCATGGGCTTCCCCGAATTGAAGCTTATCAGACACAATCCAGCCTAAATTGGAGAAAATGGGGGCGGATTGTCCGGCTGCTTTTACCCGGGAGCTGGCCTGCAGGAGCATGGCTTGCGCCTGCGGATAAGGCAGCCTGGCCAGGAAATCCATAGAGACGGCGCTGTGCAGTCCCGGACCGGATTCCTTAACAGCCGCCATCGTCTCATGAACCCGCTTGACAGTATGTCCAAACTCCTCGTCCGTAGATATAGGCACAGCCACCTTCTCCATCCCGGACAGGTTGCATATCCCGGGCTGCTGGCCGGACGGGAAATATCTCCGTAAATCTACGGTCAGATTAACGGCGGTTTGGCAAATTCCTCCGTTATGGTCGGGTGAACCCTGCTCCAGCTTGGCCAAAACACGGGTTAAAGCCGCCAGCAGCATATCGTTGATGGTGAAACCTTCTTCCCGAGGCCGCAAGTCGGCAAGCGGCACACGGAAAACAGTATAACGGGCTTGACCGGAGGTTCCCTCCTGGAAGGGGACAGTGACAGAGGGGAGAGGCGTATCCTTCTCCGGCCGGTAAGCCTGACGGATATCCTGGATGCCGGCGGCTTCATAAACCCGCTTGGAGGAGCGTTCCGGAAATCCGGAGGCTTTGGCTTCAACAGGGCTTTGCCCGCCCGCCACGGTTTGCTCCTGAACCAGCCGGTTGTAGATGCCGCTCAAGAGGTGCAGATATGCCTTGGCACCTCCGCCGTCACAGCAGGCATGGTCCAGCTTGATGCACAGCACATCGCCTGTGGGACCGTGGATCAGTTGGACCAGCAGCTGCCGTCCTTCTTCAAGGGGAAGCTCTTCAAAAAAATGACGGATACTGTTTTCAGCAGAATCCGTTGAGCTTATTCGGAGCCAATCTTCCGGTTTGTGCAGCTGTATGGGCATCCAGCAAGGCGGAGCTTGGGATTCATCGAATCGGCAGGCTAGGACGGGCTCTGCTTGAAGGGACTGCAGCACCGCCTGCCTCAACATGTTGTCATCCAGTGCACCCTCAAACTCTGCAAGAATATGAAGCAATGAATTGGAATCCTGGATGTGGGCAATCTGATTGGCCCAATCCTGACCTGTTGCGGCTCCTGAAAGAATACTCATTTTGACTCCGCCTCTCTCATAAAATAGATCTTATCAAGCCTCTTCCTTCAGCAGCACCCCATCGAGAAGCGCCGGACCGGGACACTGGAAAAATTCCCTCATGGTCAATCGGAACGCACACAGGCCTTGCAGCGAAGCCCAATATAAAATAGCCAGCTGCATGGGATCGCCCTGCTTGAAGGTGCCCTCCTGCTGCCCCTCTTCAATCAACCCGGCCAAAATTTTGAAGGGGAGAGTGGAGTTGGCCAAATGGGGGGACATGCTCCCGTCCTGCACCAATCCGGCTTGCAGCATCAGGGTGAAATACTGGGCGGTTTTGGTGCCGCGCTGCAGAATATCCGTGAGGGAGCGGGAGATAAGCTGGAGCCGCTCCTTGGCTGTTCCCGGCTTGACCCGGAAGCTGGACATGGCTTCACCGGAAAAGCTGACGGCACGCTTAACCAGCTCACAAAAAAGAACCTCCTTGGACGAAAAATAATGGTACAACAGCCCGGTGCTGATTCCGGCTTCCTTGGCAATACCGGCAATATTGGTTGCCGCCAGCCCGTTATGGGCGAAGAGCAGCAGGGCAGCATCCAGAATTTTTTCTTGGGTAGCCTCTTTGATTTGGCGGTTTTGGTCCTGTGTGCGGGGGATAAGTAGGACCTCCTTTTCATTGATTGAATATTAATTCAACCATAAACCTGGTGTATGAAATTGTCAATGGGAACATCCTTTATATTCAACGCAGGGAAAATGAACTAGAATAGAAGAAGCTTCCAGTATTCGCGAAGGAATGTGGGCAGGCCAATAACGCATGAATAGTGGTGGACATATGAAAATGGCGCGCAGAATTGTGGATATATTGCTGGTGCTGGTTGTCCTGTTTCTTCTGTTTGGACTGATCCAGCTTCGCAATCTGAGCTGGCAGGAGGATATGCCCGAATGGGCTAAGCTTAACCTGTGGGTGCAAAAAGGGTTTGCCGTTTTATTTATTCTGACCATAACCAGGCTTTTCCTGAAAAAACAAGCCTCGAAGCCAAAGGAGCCAATAGAGCGTTCCCCGCAGGAATAAGAGACTTTTAGGGAGAAAAAGCAGCATTTAATCAAAAAATAAGTTATTATATGGTAAATTTAGTAACAGGGAGTAAAAAAGGCTTGACACATGTATGGTACAATTGGTTTATGCGGGTAAGTCAGCAAGCTTTCATATTCCAGGAATAGGAGGATATCGAATGTTCCAGGCAGGTGAGTTTGTCATTTACGGCAATAGCGGGGTTTGTGAAGTGAAAGAGGTGGGAATCCCCGGATTCTCCGCAGGGGAAAATCCCAGATCTTATTACACCCTGTCTCCGTTGCACAGTACGGAAACCATCTATACTCCTGTGGATACCAAGGTGCTGATGCGGACGGTGATTTCCTCCGCAGATGCCCAGCATCTGCTTGAGCATTTTCCGGAGCTGCAGGAGGAGGATTATAGCGCATGCAACACCAAATGGCTGGCCAATGCCTATGAATCCTCCCTGCAGGATTATACCTGTGAAACGCTTATGAAGCTCATCAAATCCATCTGCATGCGGAACTGCGAGGTTATCCTGAGCAAACGGAAGCTGAATGAAACGGATCTGAAATATTTGAAGCGGGCCGAGGATCTGCTGTACAACGAATTTTCCGTAGCCCTGGGGTTGACGGTGGACGATGTGAAGCGGATCATCGAAGAGGCGCTGGATGAGCTTATGGCCCAAAAGGCAAACAGCTAACCAGCCACTGTCAAACCGGTGAAAGAAGCCCGCGGCGCTCCAGCTCCAAAAGCCCGGTTTTCATGGATAAGCCGCCGCGGTAGCCGGTTAAGGCGCCTTGTTTGCCCACAACACGGTGGCAGGGCACGGTGATCAGAACCGGGTTGGCCCCGATGGCGGCGCCAACGGCCCGGGATGCCTGGGGTTTATCCAACCGGTGGGCAATGTCCGAATAGGTTACCGTCTGCCCGTAAGGTATGCTGTTCAGGGCATCCCACACTGCAAGCTGGAATGGGGTGCCGTACAAATCCAACGGAACGGTGAAGTCCTGCCGTTCTCCCTGCAGATAGCCGGTAAGCTGCCCGATATAGGAGGCCAGCTTGCCGGCATCTTCTGTTAAGCGGCAGCTATGAAGCCGCCTGCAAGCCCAATCCTCCAGCTCCTCATAGGAACGGTCCGCTGAGCCCACGTAACAAAGCCCTTGCTCGGTTGCCGCCACGTGCAGACTCCATGTCCCAAGAGTAAACCTGGTCCAATAGACAGGTGTTCCCTTTAGGTTTCTTCTCATTCCAACTCTCCTCCTTTAACGGCATCTGTGTGCTGCTTCCGGTATTGCGCCGGAGTGCAGCCTGTTTGGCTTTTGAACAAAGTAATGAAGTAAGGGGTATTGGCTAATCCCACATCCGTACCAATAACCGAAACCGGCTTGTCCGTGGCAAGCAGCTCTGCTGCAGCTTGCTCGATGCGGACCTGCTGGACATATGCGGCCGGCGTTTGGCCTGTGATGCTTTTGAAGGTCCGGTGCAGGTGAAACGGGCTGCTGTGGGAGATGTCCGCCAAGGTTTGCAGGTGAAGGGGATCTGTATAATGCCGGCGGATATATCCCGTTACCATGGAGATCCACTCCTCATCCGGCATCCGTTCTCCGGTGGGTCTGCAGCGTTTGCATGGCCGGTAACGGGCGTCCATCGCTTCCCGGGAAGAAGCAAAAATATGCGTGTTTTCTTTTTTGGGCGGCCTGGATTTGCAGGAAGGCCGGCAAAAAATACCCGTTGAGCTGACCCCGTATACAAACTGCCCGTCAAAAGCGGCATCATTGTTCAGAATGGCCTGCCATTTTTCGTCTGGTAAATAGAAATCCCCCAAACCCGATCACCTCCACACCCAGTATAACCCGGATGAGGCTGGTTTGGCGGATTTGGGGGTTGTAACAGCAAGATAACGAAACTTCAGCTTATAAGCTGCTCACCACAGGTATAATTCATTGCCCTTCAGCTTGAGCAGAGCCTCCAGAAAATAATAGTCCCCGTAGATAATCGGATGGTGATGCCGGGTCCGGAAATACGCCTCCGAGCCGCGCAGCATGATGCTGTCATTTTTCTCGGTCCAGTCGCACCGGGGCTCCAGCGTACGGAGCAGCTTCATCGCGGCGTTCAAATACATCGCCTGCTCCGCTTCAGGCATAGCCTTGGCAATCTCGATAAGACCGCAGGCCGCAATGGCCGCCGCGGTATCGTCCTCCAGCACCGGCTCCGCAGGCTGCCGGAAATCAACCGGAATGACCCCGTTCTCCGGAATATTAGCCATGAAATAGTGGGCCACCCGTTTGGCGGTTTGCAGATATTCATCCTTCCCTGTATGCTTGTAGCTCATCATGAAGCCATACAGCGCCCAGGTTTGCCCCCGGGTCCAGGAGGAGCCTTCCGCATAACCTTGCCCCCCGTAGGTCCGCACCACACCGCCCTGGAACGGATCAAATTCCACAATATGGTTCACCGATCCGTCCGGCCGAACAAAAGCGGTCATAGCCGTGTCCGCATGGGCCATGGCAATCTGCTTGTACCGCGGGTCCCCGGTTTCCTCCGTGGCCCAATACAGCAGAGGGATATTGAACATACAGTCGATAATTGCCCAGCCCCGGGTATCCCCCTCGTCAAGATCATTCCACGCACGGATAAAGCGGCCCGCCAGGTTGAACCGGCCTGCCAGCAGATTGGCGGCATGCAGCGCCCGTTTGCGGGATTCGGGATTTCCGGTAACTCGGTAATGGGCTACGCTGGTGGGCAGCCACATAAAACCTACGTCATGGTGCAGCCCGTAGAATTCCTGGAAAGCCCGGTCCAGATACCCTTCCGATATCGCAGCGGTTTCCGCATATTTGCCATTGCCCGTTTCATGATGCATGAGCCACATCAGCCCGCCCCAGAAGCCGTTGGTCCACCAGCAGAGCCATCCGCCTCAGACCCGCTAGGATTCTCCGCAGCCCTGTCATCGTGGGTTCCGTTAACGGACATATAGGGGATTTTATATTTCGACTTTTCACTGACCCAATCCAGCTTGGTTGTAAACTTCTGAATGACACTTTCCACCCATTGTTGGTCCTGCTTCTGCAGCATGGTGTGCACCCTACCTTCTCAATATTTACGTGTTTGCCCTCATTCTAGTCCACGGAAGCACCACATGAAATGAGGTTTTTGCAGAGAAAACCGTTCTTTTTTAAGATAGTGGACGTAGGCCCGCCGGAAAAAGGGTGAAAATGTCATGATCGGTCCATATTTTGAGGGGAATTAAAAATCGGGGGGATCATCAGAAAACATGCCTTTCGGTTCTGCAGTTTCCGGTATACACTGGCTGAACAAACCGCCGGTCCATAATACCGGCAAGATGTAATGGAAGGATGGGCCAACCGGATATGATGAACCAACCGGCACACACAGATCAGCTTCAAGCATGGATAGAGAAGGCCCGCAGCCTGCTGGACAGGGAGGGCCGTTATTATACCGACGGAGCCCAAGCGGCACTGTTGGACATGGTCCAACTGGCGGAAGAGGCATTGGCGGGCAAGGAGGTTCCTTTCCTCCGCAACCGGGAATTTTACCGGCCCCGGGAGGACGAAGCGGTACAGTTTGCCGCAGAGCATTTCACCATGGTCCCGCCTTTCCTGGATAAAGGGAAGGTGTATTCACATTATGGTCTGGAGCAAGCACTCAGCTGGTTTGAAGGCCAGGACATGCGGGCAGGCGGGATAAAGAAGCTGAAGGAAAGAGCAGTCCTTGCGTTGGACAAAAGCAGGGAGTTGCTGAATACGGCCCAACCCGGCCGGGATGCAGGCTGTTACAGCCAAGAGGCTATTCAAAAACTGAAGGCTGCCAGCCTGGTGCTGGAGGATTCCCTAAAGAAAGACAACGCGGACAACGGCGAAGATATTGCCTTAGTAGCGGTGGCCTGCTTCAATGCCTTGCGGGAGCTTCGTCATTCCCGGGTGCTCCGTACGGATGTGGACCCGGAGGCTTCTCTTTATTTGTCCAGGGAAGGCTTGGAGCGGGTGAAGGCGACCATTGCTACGGATCCGCTGGTCCGGGAGCAGTACAACAAAATCGCCGCCATTGCCGCTCAATACAGCGAAGAGGAGATCCGGCGGGCGACCTCGCTGATTATGAACAGCCGCCATGATTATGCGGAGCTGAACCGCCATTTTTACCTTTGGAGCTCAACGGACAAAATTGCCAACTTCACAGCTCCGGAGCAGGCGGCTTCGGTCTCCGTTTCCTTCGTGCTGCCGGCGGAGGAGAATGAGCAGGAGGGGCTTGGCCATGTGTGGATCGACAACCTGGAAATTCTGTCCGCCAGCGGGGGCAGTCTTCCCATTCCCAATGGCGGGTTCGATGAAGCTGGCGGAGAAGGGCCGCTCCATTGGCGGCCCGAAGCACACAGTGGTTGTCCCGTCCTGAAATGGGAGGATGAATATCCCTTCTGTGGAGGCGGAGACCGCAGCCGTCCGGAAGCGGCTAACCTCTCCTCCCAGGTCCAAACCCGGTATCAGGAGGGGACAACCAGACATTCCTTGTACATCTGCAACCCTACCGGCCAGGATGAAGGCGCATGGACTTGTAACGAGACTGTCCCTGTTACAGCCGGAGGAGCGTACACCTTAACCTTTCAGGCCAAGCTGGACGGCAAGCTGAAATCCGGCTTGAAGGCGGTTCTGACCTTTCTTGATGCAGCGGGCCAGCCAATTGGCCGATTCGAATACAGCTTCAACCGCAAATCCTCCATTCCCGGCGGACGGTTTCTCTTGCCCATGCAGTGCGACGCCATCCAGTATGCCATGACGGGGGACCCGGCTTATGCCCGCAAGGTTAAGGAGCAGCTGTTGTTTATGTTCAATGACTTCTGCCAGGGGGCGGAGCATTGGCTGGCTACTAATTTGCGTCCGGAGGGCAATGACAGCTATGGCGCGGTCCAAGGGGGAAGGATGCTTTCGGCGGCGGCGGTCAGCTATTCCTTGATCCGCGGTGCGGAAGTGTTCTCCAAGGAGGAAAAGGAGCGATTCTACCGCATGACCGGCTATTTGCTCCGGTACATGCTGGATATGCGTGACCGTACAGAATGGACGCCTTTTGAAGCCCAAGAGGGCTGCAGCAACTGGCAGACGGATATGTGTGCAGGCACAGGCTTTATGATGATGGTGCTGACGGACTTTCCCAACCGGCATGTCTGGCTTAATAACGCCCATTTTATTCTGAAAGCGCAGCTGGAGCTGAATGTGAACCCGGATTCCTCCTGGCCGGAATCCATCCGTTATCATCATGCGGCGCTGGAGCGTTTTGCCGGTTATGCCAAGGCCGCTGATCATGTGCTGGGGGAAAATTGGTTCGCTGATACGCCCTTGCTGCGGATGTTCGGATACAGCGCCTCGGTGCAGACTCCGGGATACCGCTATTTTGACGGCCGGATCGGCACACCGCCTTTCGGCGACCATGCTTTGGGCGGCGGCGGGGAATTTGGCTTTTTTGCCGCCTATCTGGCGGATGTGGCCAAAACCGACGTCCAATTGGCTGATCTTATGTTCCATACCTGGGCGGCGGCAGGTAAACCCTTCAAGCGGCTGTGGGGGGAGAGCATCGCCTTGGAGAATATCCTGGGACAAGGGGATACCTACAAGCCAACAGGACCGATGGTTCTGGGCTCCACCACCGCCTTTCCCGATGCCGGAATTCATGTATTCCGTAAGGGTTACGGCACCGGCAGGGAAAGCTACTTCGCTGTGATGTCCAGTCCGCACCCGGTGGGCCACGGTCACCTGGATCAGGGCTCCTTTATCCTCTACAAGGATTCCGTGCCTCTGGTGATGGATTCCGGGATTGAAGGCTATTTTGACAGCAGCACCCAATGGCATATCTCTTCATACTCCCATGCCTGCCTGCAGTTTGCCACCAAACAAACGGTGATTCCCAAGCCTGTGGAAGGTGCCATCAATTTGTCGGCAGGCACCTACAGTCTGGAGCGGGGCTGGGTGGATGTGCCGCGGGTGAGCAAAGTGCTGAGAACGGTGCTTTGTGGAGATGCGGAGAGCATCACCATCGAAATAGCCAATCCCGAAGGGGCAGGGCGGCATATCCGCCATATCCTGTGGCTGAAGGAGCCGGACCTGTATATTATCCGCGATACGGTGAGGGATTTTGCCGGACGGGTGCTGTTCAGTCTTCCTGTTGCCTCCGGGCATTCGGTTATCGAAGGCAGCCGGGTCTATTCGCAAGGGGCTTATGGAGTGGATCTGGAGACCGTATTCCTGTCTCCTCTGGAATCCCTCCGTCTGGAGCAAGGTCGCGCTACACCTTTCTTTGGTGACCCGGCAGACCGTGTATCCATGATGGATTATATCCGGGCAGTGGCCGATGCGGAGGCAGGCTTCTTAACGGTTCTGTATCCCAAGGAAAAGGGCCAACGGAAGCTTCTGGTACAAAAGGAACCGGACGGCACCCTGCTTCTCAGCACGGGAAGCCATTCCGTCGGAATCCACATTACATCCCACCCATACGGCCTTGCTGTACGCCGCCAAGAGCAGCTATAAACAGCCAACGCAAAGCCTAACGGCAGGCATCTACACAGGCATGAGGCTTCGGGCTTCATGCCTGCTTCCCGTTATTTTCTTAAAAAACCGCACCATAAACATAAAAAACCGCATACCCAAGCGGGTCCCGGTTTTTTTATAATGAAAGTTACCCTTTGTCCATGGAGGAGCCGATGAAAGCCATCAAGACCTTTTTAATGGAAAAAAAACTGCTGATCCGCCTGATTCTGTCCTATCTGGCCGTAGGCTTGTTAATCATCGGGGGACTGACCCTCGTGATCACCTCCAAGGTGTCGGATAACCTCAAGGAGGAGCTGACTGCGTCCACCGACCGGGCCATCGAGCAGTCCTACAATACGGCCGATATTTTGCTCAGCTTCACCTACCGCCATTTCGCCAATGCCTACTCCTCTGCGGATATCCAAGCCGGGTTCTACAGCAGTGAGTTCGATACGGCGCTGATGGGCAGGATCGGGGCCAAGCTATCCGATCTGGCTGTTACCAATCCGATGGTGCATTCCGTATACGTGGTTAATCCCAATCAGAGACTGGTGTTCTCCTCGCTGACCACGGTCCGGACCTTCGACGAATTTTATGACCAAAAGATGCTGGAGCTTCTGGCGAATCCAATGGCCTATACAGGAAGCATCTTTATCCCGCGGAAAACAGAGTTTGTATATGATACCAAGGTATTCTCCGGGAATCTGATCTCCGTGGCGTATATGAGCATGCGGGATGACCGGGCTATTAGCGGGGCCATGGTATTGAATCTCGATCAGCAGGTTCTTCAGGATCTGGTGATGAACGGAACGGACAAGGGGACCAAATCCTACCAGTCCATGATTCTGAACCGACAGGGGACGGTGGTTTCCCATACGGACAGCAGCATGATGTTTGCTGATGTATCAGATAATGAGGCGATCCGGAGGATATTGGCCTCAACCAGCAACAAAGGCAGCATTGAAACGGTTTTCCAGGGCGAAAAGCACCGGTATTCCTATCTGAAATCGGACAGCCTGGGCTGGGTGTTCGTAGGCGATGTGAATTACGGCACGCTGCTGCAAAAGGTGAACGAAATGAAGCGGTTTATCCTGACGGCAACCGCCATCATGCTGGTGCTGACCGTGCTGTTCGGCGTCTTTTTCATCCGCCTGATCTATAGCCCTATTCACCGGCTGGTCCAGAATGTCACCCGTGCAGAACTGGGGGGTGCAGGACCCCGCACAGGAAGCGAATACGATCTTCTCTCCGGCACCTTCCGCTACCTGGAGCGCAGGGTGCAGGACCTGCAGACCAGCATGGCCGGGTACCAATATACGGAGCGGAGGGAGGCGCTGCGCCAGCTGACGCTGGGCGGCTGGAACGAAACGGAGCTTACACGCAAGCTGTCCAGAGCCGGGATATTATTCCGGGAGCCGGGTTTTCAGGTGGCCCTGCTGCGGCTGGACTCCTATGACGAATGGGCCGGACCCTACAGCCCCAACGACATTTCCCTGTTGAAATATGCCATCACCAATATCGCCGATGAGCTTGGCGCCAAGCGGTTTTCCACCTACAGCTTTGACGGCGGGGAGGACCAGGTGGTAGTTTTATTCAACAAGCCGGAGGGTATGGAGCCGGAGCTGCTTCATATTCTCCGGGATATCCAGGAGAATGCGGAGCATTACCTGAAGCTGTCCTTATCGGTGGCGATGGGCAGCTATGCCAGAGGCTTCCAGGAGGTGCCGGGATCCTGGCAAACCGCTCTGAACGGCTCGCGATACCGGATGGTGCTGGGACCACGAAGTCTGATTCCCGCAGATATGGAGGAAAGCCGCGAATCCGTCCCGGACAGTGTGTTCACCGGGCTGGAGAAGCAGATCACTGACTATATGAAGCTGGGCGATCTGCCGCGGACCACTGCAGCGTTGGAGGAATATATGACGGTGCTGGGCAGGATTTCTTATGATGAGATGATGCTTTTATTGAACCAGCTGCTGTTTGCCGTCTCCCGTACGGCCAAGGCCATGGCCGCAGCCACGGATGCGGGAGGCTTCCGGCCGGATATCGGGGCGCTGGGCCAGCAATTGTACAAGTTCGAAACCCTTGACCAAATCCGGGAATGGCTGGCCGCCCTGTGCGAGTCTGCCATCAGTGTGAGAGACAAACAATCCTCCCAGAAAAATTGGGCCATTGTGGAGAAGCTGAAGGAGCGTATTCATGAGCAGTATGCCGACAGCAATCTGACCGTAGATGCCTTGGCGGAATTCGGGGGGCTTTCGGTCAATTACATGCGGAAGGTTTTTAAGGATATTGAGGGGATCTCCATTAATCAGTATCTGACGGAATACCGCTTCGAGAAGGCCAAATCCCTGCTTCTTGGCACCGACCTGCCCGCCAACCGGATCGGCGAGATGGTGGGCTTCGAAAACACCAAGTATTTTTACTTTTCCTTCAAAAAATACAGCGGCAAAACGCCGGACCACTTCCGCAAAAGCAGCGGGGAATGAGCCGGCCTCACGCCTCCGCCGGAGACTTTCCCCTTGTTGATACGGGCGGGAAAGTCTTTTTTTGAACCGATTGTTAATTATTGAACCCTCTTAGGAGCGGAAGAACGGGATTTTTGCATGGATTTTGGGCTACCCCGGGGAGTTGGCAGTTGAGTATAGTTAGGCCACAGGAACGAAGAAAGAGACAACCCTTTAAGGAGGATCAAAATGAGTGAAACCGCTGTAACCCCGCTTGAGCGGGTTTCTCCGCCCAAGATAAAGAAACGGAGAGGGCTGGCCGCTTTTGCCCACGAGCTTGCTCGCAACAAATTTCTCTACTTCCTGGCTCTGCCGGGCATGATATGGTTCTTTGTGTTTGCCTATCTGCCCATGGGCGGCATCGTTATCGCCTTCCAGGATTTCAAGGCTATGAAGGGCATCACGGGCAGCAAGTTTGTCGGGCTGAAAAACTTCCAGTTTTTCTTCCAGTCCGATGACTGGATCCGGATTGTCACCAACACTGTTTTTTTGAACGTGCTGTTTATTGCCTTTAATACCTTTACCGCCGTTTGTATCGCTATCATGGTCACCGAGCTTAGCGGCAAGTGGTTCAAGAAAATCACCCAATCGGTGATGATTTTCCCCCACTTTCTTTCGTGGACCGTCGTCGCCATGTTTATCACCGCTTTCGTGGCTACAGATGGGGGCTTCATTAACCAGATCCTGTCCGTGTTCGGTCTTGGTCCGGTCCAGTTCCTGGCCTCTCCGCAATATTGGCCGGTCATCCTGGTGCTGTTGAAGGTTTGGCATGGCGCAGGCTTCGGGTCCATCGTGTATATGGCCACCATCTCTGGCATCAACCCGGATATTTATGAGTCCGCATCCATTGACGGAGCCACCCGGTTCCAGAAGATCCGCTTCATCACGCTTCCGCTGCTGAAGCCCACGATTATCCTGCTGCTGATTCTGGCGGTGGGCGGAATTTTCAACGGGGACTTTGGCATGATCTACGCCATTATCGGCCGGAATCCTGCCCTGTATCCAACCACGGACGTCATCGACACCTATCTGTTCCGCGCCATGATGGACCTGGGGGACATGAGCATGTCCGCGGCCATCGGCTTTATGCAATCCATCGTTGGTTTTACCCTGGTGGTCACCGTGAACTACATTGCCAAAAAGGTTGCCCCTGAATCCGCCATCTTCTAAGGAAAGGAACTCTGCCATGATCAAGGAAAGCCTGTCGGACCGCCTGTTGAAAGGTCTCTTTTATATCCTCTTGGCCGTATTCGCGGTCTATTGCCTGATGCCCTTCTGGTCGGTGGTGGCCAGCTCGTTCTCCAGCGAAGCGTCGATCCTGAAGAACGGCTACATGTTCTGGCCCTCTGACTTCAGTCTGGAAGCTTATAAGCTTATCTTCGAGGACAATACCATTTACCGTGCTTATGGCGTTACGACCTTCATCACCCTGGTGGGAACCGGCATGTCCATGGTACTGACCAGCGCTTTGGCTTATGCCTTATCGGTGAAGTCCGTGAAATACCGGAACCAAATTGCCTTCTATGTCTACTTCACCATGCTGTTCCACGGGGGATTGGTGGCGTCATACCTCTTGATCTCCAAGTATCTGGATATGAAGGACACCATCTGGGTTCTGATCATTCCCAGCATGCTGAGCGCGTGGAACATGTTCCTGCTGCGGAACTTCTTCGCTTCCATCGATGAATCCATTGCCGAGTCGGCCAAAATCGACGGGGCCAATGATGCCTATATCCTGTTCCGCATCATTCTGCCCATTTCACTGCCGGCCATGGCCACCATCGGGCTGTTCTACGCATTAAGCTACTGGAACAAGTGGTTTGACGCCATGCTGTATATCAACGATAAAAATCTCTACCCGCTGCAATACCTCATCCAGCGGATCATGACCAACCTGGATTACATCAACGCCATTTCGGCGGATGTGAACATACCCAACTTCATTCCACCGGCCTTGACCGTACGGCTGGCTACCACCGTGGTCACCATCGGGCCTATCGTGTTTTTGTATCCGTTTCTGCAGAAGTATTTCGTCAAAGGGTTGATGGTTGGCGCTGTAAAGGGCTGATACCGTGTTAGGAGTTTGCCGGGTGAGTGTTTAAAAAAATAAATATTCGTAAGGTGACGGGAGGGAAGAAGCGACTTGAGGGCGAGTTTTTTGGCCAACAAAACGTGTTTGAGCATCCAAGGCGCTTTTCCCGGTAAGTCATATATCAAACGGATATTGATTTATTATGATTTTTCACTGGGTGAACTTCTGAAGCGGATTAGTATATACAAGCTCAAAATGAAAAGGGAGGAACACCATGAACGTAAAACGTATGGCTACCGCAGTTTTGTCTGTTGCCCTGCTGGGTACCGCCGCCGCTTGTGGAGACAGCACCAATGACACCGCAAGCAGCCCCGGCGCATCCGCAGGCTCCGCCGCTTCCACACCGCCGGCGGTTACCTTGAAGGGGATGCTGTTCGGAGATGCCCCCAAGGATATGGCTGCGGTTCTGACAGAATTTGAAACCCGCACCAAGAACACGCTGAACACCAAGCTGGATATCCAGTGGAACCCCATCAATGACCACAAGCAGAAGGTCAAGCTGATGATGGCTGCAGGCGAGTCGGCGGATTTTGTATTCGATGCCGAATTTGCCAACCTGAAGGAGCTGGTTCCCCAAGGAGCCTATGCCCAACTGGACAAATATTTTAACAATGACGCTTATCCGGGTCTCAAAAAAGCCTTTACGCCGGAATTTATTGAGGCCAACAAGCGGTATGACAATCATCTGTACACCATTCCCTTCACCCAGTATTTCTACGATATCGATGTGATTTATATCCGGAAGGACCTTCGTGAGAAATTCGGCCTTTCGCCCATCAAGAGCTATGAGGACTTGCAGAAGTATTACGACACCGTGCTGGAAAAGGAAAAGGGCATGACCCCTCTAGCGTTGGGCGGCTCCCGTGGCTTCTATAAAATTTTCGGCGGTATGAACCCGGAGAACAATACCGTCCGCCCAGTGGGCATTGCTGGTGTGAACTTCTTCGTCCATCTGTCCGATGACCTGAAGACCGTCAAGGACGTGGTGGCCTTCGGCGACGCAGATTCCGAATACGGCAAGCTGCCTGCCCCGTACAACACGCTCAAAAGCGCACACCCGGACCATGACAAGTATGCCGAATGGAGCAAGTACCTGGAGAAGGATGTGTTGAGCCAAAAGGATGCCAAGGCCTACTTTATGTCCGGTAAGGCGGCCTCCTATGAAGGCACCATCTCCAGCTTCGCCGCCGACCGCAAAAAGCTGCAGGACACCAATTCCGCAGCCGATCTGGAATTCTTCGTCTATAACGCCAATGTGCGCGATATGAAAACCAAGGCGATCAGCACCAATTACAAGTCCAACAACAGTGTGGCCATTCCGGCCAACTCCAAGAATATCGACCGCACCATGAAATTCTTCGACTGGCTGTTCAGCGAACGGGCCAACCATGATTTGTTCGAATACGGCATTGAGGGCAAACACTGGCAGGCGGTAGGCGATAATCAGGTGAAGCTTTTGGATGAGTCCAAAAACTACACCTTCCCTGGGTATGAAATGACCTGGAATCCCAACATGATCCGCATCAACGAAGCCCTGGATGACACAGCCAAGAAGTATCTGGAATATTCAGCCAAGGCGGATACCTATTATTCCCCGCCCCTTGCCAAGTTTACCTTCGACAATACCAATGTGAAGTCTGAATTTGCCAACATTAACTCCAAGTTTACGCCGTTCCTGCAGATGCTGAAGGTTGGACAGTATAAGGACTGGACAGCCGATGCGGTGAAAATGAACGGGGAATTGAAAGCGCTTGGCCTGGATAAGGTACGCGCAGAATTGAAGAAGCAGGTTCAGGAGTACCTGGACAAGGGCGGCAAGTAAGGGAAGTCCCATGAACCGGCGGTGCGGAGATGTACTCCCGCCGCCGGTTTTGCCATATCTGAAAAAAACGCACAACAAACTATAAAAACAGCATGTCCCGCAAGGCGCGGACAGGGATAGAATGGAGAGAGGGAGCGGATAAGATGGAAACGGTTATGGATTTATGGAACTGGGAGCAGCGGCCGGGCGGTGTGAAGATAGAAGAGGCAGAGGCGGACCCCAAACGGGAAATCCTGCTGATTCCCGGCGAGCCGCTCACCCTGCAATATCCGGGAGTGCACAAGGAAAACCATTGGTCGCGGCTGGGCTTTGTCAGCTTTAATGCGTGCAGCGCGGACCTCCGGGATTGGCATAGCCTTGAGCTGGAATTGGAATTTCCGGAGGGGATGGGGATTTGGGAGGTCAAGGCTGAGGTCGGACTGCTTATGGATAAATCCCCCTTGCCGGAGGAAGTCGAATATACCGAATCCTGCAGCCGGGTGGTTGTCGCGGAACAGGGACGTACAAAGCTCGTGTTTCCTCTCCGCCATTTTAATGACAAAAAGGTTTTATCCGGGAAATGGAAGTTCGCGCGTTCTGTCCGGATCACCGCGGTCTTTGCCGGGGAGAGCGGGGAGGCGAAGCCGATCCGTCTCGTGAACATCCGGTTCATTAAGAGGGCTGTACTGTATGTGCATACTCCGGTGCTGTCCCGTGCGGTTCAAGCTGGGGCTGCGGCTGAATATCCTGTGTCGGTCAGCAATTGCACCGGTACGCCGCAAGCGGTAACCCTTTCCCGGGAGCAATACGGCTGGGAAACCACGCCGGTCCGGGTGGAGCCGTCCGCTTTTGTGCTGGAGCCGTGGGAAACGTGCAAGGTGACGGTATCGGTGGAGGTGCCGGAACGGGTAGCACCGGGAGGCCATGAGGTGCAGAGGCTGATGTTTGTGCCCAATGGCCGGGGCGATCTGGCCGAAAGTCTGGAGCTGATTACCCTGCGGGAGCTTCCCCGTCCGGTGATCAAACATACGGAAGAGGGCTGGCAGACCGTTGCTCAAACGGTGAAGGAGCAGGACTGGGCCAAAGAACTGCTTGGTATGTACGTGTTTCGTGCCGAACAGTGGATGCTTCCGGCAGGCCGGACCAGGGATTTTCTGCTGGAAAGCCATCATGCCCATGAAGCGGAAAATGCAGTTATTGCTTGGAAGCTGACAGGCAGGAAGGACTTGGGGGAAAAGGCGGCGCAGTTTCTCCGCAGGGTGGTTGATCCGACAGACGGATATCCCTTGACCCGGAAGGCATGCAGCCAGGAGCTGGTCCATGAAGGGGAATTTTTCAAGCACACGGCAGTGGTTTATGACCTCTTGGCAGGATCAGGTTTATTGGAAGAGGAGGATCATGTCCATACGGAGCAGACCTTCCGTCTGTTCATGGATCTAATCGATTGGGCGCTTAGTGTGGGAGGCATTTCCAACTGGACCCTGGCCGAGATGACCGGGGCCTTATACTGCAGCCAGGCGCTTCAGGATTATGAAAGGATGCAGCGTTTTTTGTATGGAGCCGGAGGATTCACTGACCATCTGTCCAAGGGAACGCTGGATGACGGCTGGTGGTATGAATGCTCTGTCGGCTATAACCTTATGTCGGCGGGGCTGCTGTCGGAGATTGTCCAGAGCTGCCGTCCCTGGGGCATCAATCTGTCGGATACCTGGGTTCCCGCCCACTATTACGGTCAGGTTACGCCGGGCGGCAAGCCGGAGAAGGATGGGTTATGCCTGGATATCTGGGGGCCGAGCCGCCTGAATTACCGCTCTATCACCCAGATTTGGGACAGTCTGCTTCCTTTTGCCGATTACCGGGGTGTGCTCTTCGGC
>JAEWMH010000234.1 GCA_023393235.1 Bacillota bacterium
TCTCGATCTCCACACTCAGGAAATACGCCAGAATGGTCCCAATGAAGAAGTTCGCCAGAAAGCTGGTGAAGGAGGTGAACTTGCTCATCAGCCATCCCAGGACAATGGTGGTGAAGGAGGAGATGTATTTGGCCATGGTGGAGACATATTGCACGATCTGGTCCGCCAAGTCGGGAGGCAGATTGTCCCAGCGCTGCTTCAGGTCATTGATATCCTGGTACACCTGATCCTGGAAGGTGGTGCTGAAGGTGGGAATCAGGCCCTTGATATTGTCCAGCTGGGTAATCAGAATGGCGCTGAGCCCTACCAGAATGGCCAGGATAATGATAATGAACAGCAGCAGGGAAATGGCGGTTGCCAGCGATTTCTTAACACCCTTCCGGTTCAGGGAGCGGGCCAGCGGCTCAATGGCGGCGAAGATCAGAAGGGCCCAAAATATCGGTGCGCCAATCTTGTACAGGTAGCTGAACAGGAGCATAAACAGATACACGGTAAAAATCATTAAGGCAATGTCAAATGCCGTTTTATAGTATTTTTTATAAAAGGACATCATGGTCTGGCGGGTTCCCTCCCCGGTTAGTTTGGACAAGCTGACAAACAGGTGTGCGTTACGGCTTCACACCCATCAGGTCCACTTGGCCGCCCACAGCTTCATTTCCTTCAAAATTTGGTGCAGATCCTGACCCTTGGGGGTGAGGCGGTATTCCACCGTAACCGGTACGGTAGGGAATGCGTGGCGCTCCAGCACACCCTGCTCCTCCAGATGCCGCAGCGTGTCGGTTAAAGCCTTGGGGCTGATGCCGGAAACGGTCCGCTGCAGCTCGCCAAAACGCTTGGTTCCGCAGAAGAGCTCCCGGAGCACGAGAAACGCCCATTTGCCGCCGATCACGTGCAAGGTCTTTTCGATGGAGCATTCAATCACCGCCGGTTGCTTCGGAATGTAGTTGCTGATATTAGAGCGTGCAGCCTCGGCGAGTTTAGGTTGACACATGTAAACGGCCCTCCTTGTCCGATAAGTAGTAGGATATTTACACCTTACACAATGGAGAGAGCAGAAGCAATACTAACCGGTTCTTTTCCCAAAAAAAGGGCCCCCTCCGCATGGAGAAGGCACTTGAAGATTGAATTTACAGACGGATGGCCTGTCCGGCCGGCTCCGCCAGGCAGTCCCAGTCCTTGAATACCGGCTGGAAGCCGGCCTTATACAGCATACGCCGGATGTCCTCTACACTGCGGTCATCGGAAATTTCAAATTGCGGTGTGCCTTCCCCGGTGTGGCCGCCCACCTCCGTGGAGACTCCCGCAGACATTTTGGTAATGCCCAGATGCACCAGATGGTCCCGCAGCTCCCCGTTTTCCCGGGTGGACAGGGTGATTCCGGCCCGGGGCATAAACAGGCGGTAAGCCAGCAGAATCTGGACCAGGTTTCGGTCCGAAACAAGAGATTGGGGATCATATTCGCCCAGATACGGACGGAACCGGGGGGCGGACAGGCTGATTTCGCAATCCCGGTACTTGTCCTGCAGATAACGGGCGTGCATGCAGGCATGGAAGGCCTCCCGCCGCCACTCGTACATCCCCAGAAGCGCCCCGATGTTCACATTCCGGAACCCGGCCTGACACGCCCGCTCCGGCGCCTCCAAACGGTTGCGGTACACCCGTTTGGGGCCTTTGACGTGAATCTGGCTGTATGTCTCCCGGTGGTATACCTCCTGGTATAAGGTGAGCCCGTCCGCACCCGCCTCCACCAGCTGGCGGTATTCCTCGGTACGGAGGGGGAAGATTTCGATGCTCACAGACGGGAAGAACTCCCGCAGGACATGGACACAATCCACAAGGTAGTCCATGGGCGTCGCCTGCCGGGATTCCCCGGTCAGCATAAGCACATGCTTGAGGCCAGTGGCGGCGATGGTTTCAGCTTCCTTCCACAGCTGGTCCATGGACAGCCGTTTGCGGGGGAATTCAAAGTCGGCGCTGAAGCTGCAATACGTGCATTTGTTGATGCAGAAATCGGACACATACATGGGGGTAAACAGCTGCATGGCGTACCCGAAGTGGGTTCGGGTCAAACGCTGGGCCTTCTGTGCCATTACCTCCAGAAACGGCTCGGCGGCAGGGGAGAGGAGCGCCAGAAGATCCCGCTCCTCCAGCCGATCCCGGGATAAGGCCCGGCGGACATCCTGCGGGCCTAGCTCTTTCCATAGCTCTTCATAGGGATAATGCTCAAGCCGTTCCAATATGGGGCCAAAGCTCATGGCCGTCACCTCCTAGAATAATTGGTGGGGAATGCTGTCAGGCACCCAGGAATCCGGTGAGGGGGGAGGAGGCAGAGGCTGCTTCCGTTACAGGACCCAGTCCGGACAGGTAAGCCTGGCGTCCGGCCCGGACGGCGTCGCGGAAGGCCGCCGCCATTCCCATGGGATCGCGGGCGGTGGCAATGGCCGTGTTCAGCAGGACGGCGGAGGCCCCCATCTCCATGGCTTCCGCCGCTTCGGAGGGTCTGCCGATGCCGGCATCCACAATAATGGGAATGTCCATTTCCTCAATCAGGATGCCGATGAGCTCCTTGGTTCTAAGCCCTCTGTTGGTCCCAATGGGGGAGCCCAGGGGCATGACGGCAGCCGCTCCGGCATCGCGCATCCTGACGGCGGCGGACAGATCGGGGCTCATGTACGGCAGCACCACAAAACCCTCCTCCGCCAGAATTTCCGTCGCTCTCACCGTCTCCGCATTGTCGGGCAAAAGATGCTTCTGGTCCTTGATCACTTCAATTTTGACCCAGTTGCCCATTCCCGCCGCCTTGGCCAGACGGGCGATACGAACCGCCTCCTCCGCCGTACGGGCTCCGGAGGTATTGGGCAAGAGCACCATTTCCTTGGGAATATGGGTGAGAATATTCTCTTCCGTCGAAGAGGGGTCAACCCGCCTCAGGGCAACGGTAATGACCTGTGCGCCGGAATTGGCAACTACCTCGGGAATGAGTGCGTTTCGGCTGTATTTGCCGGTGCCGATGAACAAACGGCTGGACAGGGCTTGGCCCCCAATATGAAACAAATCCTCCATAGATAAAAACCTCCTTATAATGGGTGGAAAAGAACAGAGCGGAAAAGAGGGGGGTGTTACCCGCCGCCCACAACTTGGATCATCTCAATGCAGTCGCCTTCGGTCAAAGCTGTGCCGTCATACTGCCGGCTGTTCAGCACGGTTCCATTCAGCTCCACAATCACCATCGCCCGCCGCCATTCCGGCAAGGCCAGCAAGTCTGCCATACTGGAGCAATGGTCAGGAGTGTGGAAGGGTTGGCCGTTAATCATCAGCATCATGTGGGATCACCTCCTTCAAAGCTGCGTCGCGGTAGTCCCGGGCGGCCTGTGCAGGATCGGGGGCCGCTCCGATGCCGGAGAGCACGGCATAACCGGCTGCCCCGGTACGCAGCAGCCCGGGAATATGGGCAGGCTGGATGCCGCCCAAGGCTATGACAGGATGATCCCCGCTCAGACGGACGGTTTCCTCCAACAGGCGGAGACCCCGGGGAGGGACCCCCGGTTTGCTGGCGGAATCATACACATGGCCAAACAGCACATAGTCGGCGCCCTCTGCGAAAGCCTCCGCCGCCTCCGGGGGGGTATGTACAGATACCCCCACCAGCAGATGGGGCCACCGGTTTTTGACTGTGGAGGGGCGCAGGCTGTGCCAGGCCAACTGGACTCCGCAGGCTCCCACAGCCAGCGCCACATCCACCCGGTCGTTAATCACAAGCTTGCCCGGGGACACGCCACCCTGCAAGAGATGCAAGGCCCAGGATTCCATTTCGCGGGCGGAGGCAGCTTTATTCCGCAGATGGATGTAATCTACCCACGGGGCAGCCTGGGCAGCCGCATGGAGGGAAGCGCCGAAGTTGCTGCCTCCCGTGATCATATGCAGCTTCGGGGAAGTCATCGGAACCGCCGCCTTTCTTTTTGGAGTGGGGAAAATAAAAAACTGTCCCCTGGAAAAGGGACAGTTTGGAATCGGTGGAATCGGCTCGCCGTTGGCGGAGGACGGTGCGCAGCATCCTGAGAGGATGGTGTTGCTGCCGCAGTCGCGTCGTCGGGTGTAGCCCAATCTCGTTCCCACTTCCCTACGCTGGAATTGCCCAGATCAGGTTCAAAGGGTCCGGATCAACATCCGTCTCAGCCTTGCGGCCCCCCTAGTGTGAATAACTTATGAACTTTTGCTGCACCCATCATAACACAAGGCAGGGCAGGTGGGAAGGGGAACCGGGCAACTCCAGTTGCTTCAAAAAAGCATTATCATATACAATGGGGGATGTACAAGCGGATTGCAAAGAAGGAGATGTGGATGATGAATTGTAAAATTTCCCGCAACGCGGCCAAAAAGATTCTTGAAGAATTGGAGAAGGAAGAAAATAAAGAGCTGAAGCTGAGGGTGTTCGTTACCCATAAGCACGGAGATCATGCCCATTACGGCATGGACCTGGACACACCTAAGGAAAATGATGCGGTGATTGAGACCGACAAGGGAATCACTGTGCTTCTGGACAAAGATGAGCCCCTTCTGGACGGGATCCGCGTCGATTATTTCTACGTGCCCCAGGAAGGCTTCGCCATCACCAATCCCTCCAAAGGAAACACCGGGGATCACTAATGTCCAAGAACAACATCCAAATCTGCGATAAATGCAAGCATACCCGGGTCAAAACACTTCTTCCCAAGCTCGAGAAGCTGTCGCCGGACGCGGATATCAAGGTGGGCTGCAAATCCTATTGCGGCCCCTGCTCCCGCAGCGCCTTTATATTCGTCAACGGGCGGTATGTCACCGGTGCGACCGAGGATGAAGCGGTCGAGAAGGTCAAAAAATTCATTAAATAGAACAAACACTTCAGAATAGAACACACACTTTACTAAAGAACACACACCCAAAAAGTTCTTGTCACCACAGGCGTGGTTGGCAGGGGCTTTTTTGTGTATTCGAAAGTGGGGGGCCAATCCGGATGTCTGGTTATGAGGCTAAGCTAATGTTTTTGGGGCGGCAATCGGCAGCAATCGGCGGAAATCCCTCCGGCCCAGCAGCCGCCTTGCGCTAACGGAACTGTGCGACGCTTAGAGGCCGGAATCCGCCGCTTTGGCGCGCTAACGGAACTGAGAGACTCTTAGCTGTCTTCGCAGGGACAAATGAGGGGCAAAATGTGCGCTAAGGGACGCTGAGTTCCGTTAAAAATCAAATTGGCCCCTTTTCAGCCGCTAAGAGCTTTTAAGTTCCGTTAGCGGTTGGAGGGGGGCGACCAAGCCGTTAGCGGTTGTTGAGATCTGGTTTGAGGTGAGTGACCATTAGGGACTGGAGAGGCTGATTTAGACGGCCAAAACATTTTGCGGTTGAAGGGGCTGGTTCGGGAGAGGAGGCCGCTTCTTTCGATCGTCAATCAGAGGCAAATTGAGTCTATTCGGCAATCAAACATCGGCAATCGGCCGCCTCGAAGTGCGAAGTTGGATTTTTTCGGGGCGGAGGCCATCTTTTTATTGACACGGGAGAGTGATAGGCATTATCATTTGATTTGTTTAAATGATAATAATTATCAACTATAGAATGTGGAGCGGAGGTAGGCGATTCATGCAATCCATCGAGCTGTCTACGTACGAGACGATGTTTGGCGTGACGGACAGACGTGCGGACAAGCCGCTTTTGATGCTGGAGCTGGCATGTCTGGCATCCACGGTAGGGGCGGAGGAGTTTGTGGAGGTATATGGCCCCCGGATCAAAGCGAAAAGCCGGGATGTGTGCGCCACCTATTTTGCCTCATGGCTCGGCCGTCTGGGTGCGGCGGTTGCATATGCCATGTGGCATGACCGGCTGGACCTGCAGCTGACGCCGGAGGGTGTGTTTCTCCAGATGGAGGAAGCCTCCTACGGGGCATCCATGTCCTTCCGGCTGGTTTGTCCCGACCCTTTGGCACTCCCGGCCGAAGGGGATGAGGAGCAGATGCTGCAAGGGCTTGCCGCTTTTTATGGACAAAGCCTCCGCCCTGTAGTGGATGCCGTAGCGGCAGCGGGAGGGGTGTCGCCTGGTGCCGTCTGGGCATTGATGGGCTCCGGGCTCCATTACATTCTGGACAAGTGGCGCTCCGAGGAGACAGACCCGCTACTGAAGGCCAGATTGGAGACAGTTGCGGATATTCTGGTCAACCGGTTGCCGCCGGAGGTATTCGGTCGCCCGGGTAACCCGTTCCAAATCAATTTCCGGCTGACCCGCAGTCTCAAAGGGGACGGCCAAGTCAGGCTGAAGGCCTCCTGCTGCCTCGCCTACAAGACGGATACGGGACACGGCTATTGTTTTTCCTGTCCGAAGATTACCGAGGAGGAGCGGGAGAAGAGACGCGCCGCCGCTGCAAGTCATGCATAAATAGCCGGATCAACCGGCAACGGGTTGTTACATATATGGGGAGGAATTTTTCATGGCAATTTCATTCAAAAAACAAGGGATGCTGCTGTCGGCGGTTCTGTCGCTTGCCCTTCTGGCAGCCTGCGGTGCATCCAACACGGCTTCACCGGAGCAAACAGGCTCCGCATCAGGGCAATCTCCGGCTGCCTCCGCCGCACCCGCGGTAAGAACCGTTACACATGCCCTGGGCAGCACCGAAATCACCGGTACACCCAAGCGCATTGTGGTGCTGGAATGGACCTATGCGGAGGATTTGATCGCGCTGGGCATTCAGCCTGTGGGCGCAGCAGATACGGCGGGCTACAAGAAGTGGATTACCTCCAATGCAACTTTGGGCAGCGATGTTGTGGATGTGGGGACCCGCCAGGAGCCGAACCTGGAGGCCATCGCTGCATTAAAGCCCGATCTGATCATTGCCGCCCAGTTCCGCGTTACAGGAAGCTACGACAAACTGAAGCAGATCGCGCCTACGCTGGCGTTTAATTCCTACCCGGCGGAAGGAACCATGGACCAATACACGGAGATGGAGAATACCTTCAAAACCATCGCCGATCTGACCGGCAAATCCGCCGAGGCGGAAAAGGTGCTGCAGGGCCTCAACCAGGCGTATGACGCAGCCAAAACCAAGCTGAAGGCCGCCGGCAAGGAAGGGCGCGAGTTTGCCCTGGCCCAAGCCTATTCCAATCAAAATGCGGCGGTGCTGCGGATTTTTACGGATAATTCCACGGCGGTAAAAATCCTGGAGCGCATCGGGCTGAAAAATGCCTACCATGCGCCGAAGTTCGAAATGTACGGGTATACGCAAACCTCTGTTGAAGCGCTGCTGCCGCTGGAGAAGGCGGACTTCCTGTACGTGGTGCAGAAGGAGGACAACGTGTTCGAGAAGCAGCTGAAGGACAATGCGGCGTGGAAGGGGTTATCCTTCGTCAAGGAAAACCGGACCTACGGTCTTGATCCTGCCACCTGGCTGTTCGGCGGTCCCCTGTCCGCCAAGGCGTTTGTTGAACAAACTGCGGATCTGTTGGCCAAATGATGGAGCGGCGCCAATCCTTCCGCAGACCGGCGGCGGTGATAGCCGCCGGTTTTTTACTGCTTGCGGCCTGCATGCTGGCCGGACTGGGCCAGGGCCAGGCCGGAATCGGCTTCAGCCAGGCCGTATCGGCTTTGCTCCGCACCGCCGGAGGAGGCGCGGCGGAGGAGCTGGTCCGCGGCGTACGCCTGCCGCGGGCGGTGATAGGCGCGCTGGCAGGCAGCGCCCTGGCGGTGGCAGGGGTGCTGCTGCAGACGGTGACGCGCAATGCGCTGGCCTCCGCCGGCACCATGGGGATCAATGCCGGCGCGTTTTTTGTGGTGGTGGCGGGAACGGTGTTTTTCCCGTCGATGGCGCAGCTGGCGCCTCTTCCGCTGGCGTTCGCCGGAGGCTGCATGGCGGCGGTACTGTCGTATCTTCTGGCCGGGGGCAGGAAAAGCACTCCTGTCCGGATGGCGCTGTCCGGCATGATCGTCACCCTGGTCATTTCCTCCTTCACCGGCATGCTCCAGCTGCTGTTCGAGAATGAAACCGGCGGCCTGTTTGTGTGGGGCTCGGGCCTGCTCCAGCAAAATGACTGGAGCGGCGTCCGGTATGCCTGGCCTTGGATTGTGCTGGGGCTGCTGGCGGCGTGGCTGTGCTCCCGTAAGCTGGATGTGATGAATCTGGGGGAGGACACGGCCCGTTCCTTGGGTCAGCGTGTGGGGCTGGTGCGCGGTGCGGCATTAGCCTTGGCGGTGCTGCTGGCTGCCGTCACGGTGAGTGTGGTGGGTCCTATCGGCTTCATCGGGCTGATGGCACCGCATCTGGTGCGGCTCCTGGGGCTGAAGCGGCATGGTCTCCTGCTGCCTGCCGCCGCCGTGTGGGGAGCGGCTCTCCTGACAGGCGCCGACCTGGTGTCCCGGTTGTTCATCAGCACCCTGGGTGAGCTTCCGGCAGGTGCGGTTACGGCGGCGCTGGGGGCGCCCTGCCTGATCGCCCTGGCCCTCCGGGAAACCCGGGGCCAGGGCGCCGCCGAAGGGCAGGCCGGCATTAGCGCCGGTGGCGGCAGAAGGCAGCTGCCCCTTGCCGCTTGGCTGGCTGGACGGGCAGCACGCCGGGAGGAAACGCTCCACCCGGGTGGAGCCTACATTCTCCGCTCCCGGCTGGAAGCAGCCTATTCCTTCCGCCTCTGGGTGCTGCTTGCGACGCTGCTGCTGGCGGCCTCCCTGGTGGCCGGGATCGTGTTCGGCGCCGTGCGGGTTCCACCCGCGGAGGTGCTGCGGGTGCTGAGCGGGGGCGGGGAGAGCCTGTCCCGCCACATCGTGCTTCAGCTGCGGCTGCCCCGTGAGCTGGCTGCCGCCGCGGCGGGTGCGTTGTTGGCCGCCTCGGGAGCTCTGCTCCAAGGCGCCGTGCGCAACCCGCTGGCCGACCCGTCCGTGGTCGGCATCACCTCGGGAGCAGGCGCCGGGGCGCTCCTGCTCCTCACGCTGTGGCCGGCAGCAGCCGGAGCGGCGCTGCCGTTGGCTTCCGCGGCCGGGGCCTTCGCCGCAGCGGCTCTCGTCTGCGGCTTCGCGTACCGGAGCGGCCTGGCACCCACCGTGCTGACGCTGGTGGGCATCGCCGTCTCCGCCGCAGGCGCAGCCCTGGTGCAGCTCTTGGTCATCCGCTCCGCCATGGGAGCGGCTCCGGCCTTGGCCTGGCTGGCGGGCAGCACCTATGCCCGGGGCTGGGATGCCTTCGCCGGGCTGGGCATCGGCGCCGTCCTGATCCTGCCGGCGGCTTGGCTGTTGGGCCGCCGCTGGGACCTGCTGGCCTTTGGCGAATCTGTCGCAACAGGCCTCGGGCTTAAGCTGCGCCAGACGCGGCTGTTGGCTGCGGCGCTGGGGGTGGCCGCGGCCGCGGTGGCGGTGGCCTATGTAGGCACCGTCGGCTTCATCGGCCTGTTGGCCCCCCATGCCGCCCGGCTTGCTGCCGGACAGAACCAGCGGCGGCTGCTTGTGCTGGCGCCTCTCCTGGGTGCTGTGTTCCTGGTCCTCGCCGACCTCATCGGCAAAACCATAATAGCCCCGAAGGAAATTCCCTCGGGGCTGGTCACAGCACTGGTAGGCACGCCGTATCTGCTGTTCCTTCTATGGAAAAGCGCCGGCACAAGGCGCGGCGCTTAATCTATACATAACAGTGCTCTTCATCATCCTCGTGGTGGGGCTCGATATGGACATGGGCATTAAAGATCCGGTGCTCCTCCAGCATCCGCCGTTCTATTTCATCGGAGATGTCATGGCTTTGGGCCACGCTTAATTGCGGGTTCACCAATACCACCATATCCACCATCACGTTGCTGCCGAGGAACCGGGCTTTAATATCCTTGATATCCAGCACACCCGGTGTGGCGGCAGCGGTCTGGCGGTAGGAGTCCAGCTCGTTTTCGTCGAAGCCGTCCGTCAGGTTATAAGCAGCCGTCTTGAAAATCTCCACCGCCGTTTTGGCAATCATGACGCCGACCACCAGGGCGGCTACCGGGTCCAGCCAGGGCAATCCCAGATGGGAGCCGGCTACCCCCACCACAACACCCAAGCTGACCATGGCATCCGACAGATTGTCCTTGGCGGCTGCCATCAACGACTCGCTGCCTGACCGGGCGGCGAGTTTTTTGTTGTATGAATAAACGCCGTACATCACGGCGGCCGAGCCCAATGCGGTCCAGGAGGCCCAAATATCCGGGGTGCCGTAGGTGTGGGCCATCAGATTCCGACCGGCCTGCACCATTACCTGAAGAGCCACGGTAATCATAATGAAGGAGGCGACCAGCGAGCTGATGGACTCCGCCCGGAAGTGGCCGTATGTATGGTCCTGATCCGGGGGCTTGCGGGAAATTTTCAGGCCGACCAGCACTGCCAAGGACAGGATAATGTCGGTGGCATTGTTGAAGCCGTCCGCCGTCAACGCCTCGGATCCGCTCCAATATCCGATGGCCGTTTTGATCAGGGACAGCATGATATACGCGAAGATGCTGACCCACGCGCCCTTTTCACTTTCTTTTAACTTTTCATAGGTTTCCAAAACTGTAGACCTCCAAGCTGAACATGGAATGCTTTTATCTTACCCGACCAAACTCGTGTGGGTCTAGAGAAACAGTGTTTCCCCCATCGTGAAAGTGTGCACAAGGGCAAAACGTTTTTCGTCCGGAAACTTCATAGTCATAATCTGGAAGCTGATGTTGTATACTAGGATCAATAGATTCAGAGACTTCGCGATCCTATGGAGGTAACCCACGTGAACATCCAGCTCTCCGGAAAACGGCCGCAATTGAAGCTTCCCAAGTACCCGGTCTACACGCTTTTTTTGGCGGGAATTGCTATTCTATCATTTTTGATGACGGTTTGGCTAGGGTGGATTCTGATGTCGAAGCCGGACGGGCTTGCGGCCAGAGGCTACCGGAAGCTACATGCGGATAACGGAGTTGTTCTCCATGCGGTCAGGGCTTCCCCGAAGGAAATCGGGCTCAAGGCCATTCAAACCAATGTGACGGAGGATCCGGCGGATGGGATGAACGGAGGCTTCTTCTGGGAGGAGCAGCTCCTGAGTATTGCGGTAACCAATGACCGGCCGGTTAAGGGGGCACCGGGAGACTACGGCTCCGGCTGGTATAACATTGACCGTCCCCGCGGGACGCTGGTGTGGGACGGGGTGACCGGAAGACTGTCCATCCAGGTGACCGACAGGGCGGAGGAGCTTGCGGTAACCGACCGCTCCCGGTACTGGGCGCAGGGAGGTGTCAGCATGGGCCTGCACAATGAGAAGTTTTGGCAGGAGCAGGCACTTCTGGAGGAGTTCCCGGTGATGGACGAAAAACGGCTGCGTTCCGCAATTGTATACGATACGGACCGTCAGGTTTGGCTTTTGCTGTCCGACGGGCTGTGTACCGGACCGGAATTCCGTACCGCCATCAAGCAAACCGTGGCTCCCGGCAAGCTGGACGACGGTATTTTTCTGGATGGGGACGGGTCCTCGCAGCTGAAGCTGGGGCAGTTCAAGCTGCCCGGCGACAGGAGAACGGTCTATCAAATGATTACGCTTCCCAACAGCTAAGGATAAAAAAGGGATAGGCAAGCCGCTCCGGTTCCGGTATAATGGGCAGAAAATTGCATTTGACCAGAAGTCAGAACCGCAAACGGGAAGGACCTTTGACCATGCCGCAGCCAGCTTATACCACGTCATATCTCAAGCGCAGAATGAATGCCGCGCGAGCGTTCACCAAGGAATATCATCCCATCGTTCATTCCATATTGCTGGGCACCATCCTGGCTAGAGCAGGCTCCTCCATGAGTCTGCCTTTTCTGGCTCTTTATCTGGCCAAAAATACGGATATGAATCCCGTTATGATCGGCTTCGTCAGCGGAGCGGGGGCTTTGGCCGGTATGGTAGGCGGCTTCTTCGGAGGCGCCTTGTCCGATGCCTTCGGGCGCAAACGGGTGATGATGGGAGCTTTGTATCTCTGGGGGGCAGTGTTCATCGGCTTCGGACTGGCCACAACCACCTGGATGTTCCTGGCTCTGAATCTCTTAAACGGCCTGTGCCGCTCCTTCTATGAGCCGGTTTCCCAGGCGCTGATGGCCGACCTGACGCCGCGGGAGAAACGCTTCCGGGTATTTTCCCTGCGTTACCTGTGCATCAATATCGGAGTTTCCGTCGGACCGCTGCTGGGGGCTTTGTTCGGTATGATGTCGGGCCGTCTGCCCTTTATTATTACCGGCAGCATCTATCTGTTTTATGCCGTTGTTCTGTATGCTCTTCTCCGGCGCTTCGGCATCCGTGATATTGAAGGGGATAAGAAGGAGCAGGTATCCATCGGCTCGGCCTGGCGGGTGATCCGCAAGGATACGGTCTTCCGCTGGTATCTGGCGGGCGGCGTGATGGGCGGCATCAGCTATTCCCAGATGGGTGTCACCCTGTCCCAGTACATCGAGCTGAAAGGGTTGAATGAAGGGGTTAATCTGTTCGCCGTGCTGATGAGCATCAACGCCATTGTGGTAGTGCTGCTGCAGGTGCCTCTGTCCCGGTGGATGGAAAAGCATAAGCCTATCGTTTCTATTGCTGTAGGCAGCGGCATGTACGTGCTGGGCAATTTGGGGTATGCCGCGGCGGACGGCTGGGTCCTGTTCGTGGCCGCTATGATCGTCTTTACCCTGGGGGAAATTCTGACCTTCCCCTCCACCAATCTGCTGATTGACGGTCTTGCCCCCGAAGGGCTACGGGGTACCTATTACGGCGCCCAGTCCTTTAATAACCTGGGGCATTTCCTGGGCCCGTTTATTGGCGGCTGGATGCTGGATGCCTGGAACGGCACTGTGCTGTTTACGCTGATGGCGGCTGTCCCCGTTTTCGGAGCAGGCTTTTATTCCTACGGTCAGAGGGTATTTCGACGAAAAAAAATGTTTACAAATTTGTAAATACGGTCACAAACGTTCGATTTTGTGGTACTCTTTGATTCGGAGACGCATTTTGGTTTACCCGCTTGAAGGATTAGGAGGAAGAGAACGTGGCAAAGCGCATTAAAGGCATTTTCCGTAAGCTGCTTCAACAGCCCTGTATTCCGTTTTAAAGAAGGATTTTCTAACCGACACATAATGACGGCACAAGCTAAACAGGCCTTTCCCGAAGAAGGGCTTTTTTTGTTGGCCGGCAAACGCCGGTTTATGCCGGGAGGGGATGCGGATGTTTTTATTCAGCAAGTTTTTTTGGCAGATGGTCCGGATGAAAAGCGGCCATATTATTGCGTTAGGCGGAATTTTCATTCTGTTCAGCTCTTTTATGGCCTATTGGCTGGAACCGGAGACATTCGGAAATCCGTTTAACGGCTTCTGGTGGGTGATGACCACGGTAACCACAGTGGGCTACGGGGATTTTTATCCGCATACCGTCCCGGGAAAATGTCTGGGTGTGGTGCTGTACGTGTTCGGGATCGGGTTGATCTCCATTGCCATCAGCAAGGTGGTGGACAAGCTGTTTATCTATCAGCGGAAGAAGGAGGAGGGCAAATTGAAGTATGCGGGGCGTGATCATTTTGTGATCATTGACTGGAACAGGCAGGCGGAGCATACCATCGAGGAAATATTCATCACCGATCCGAATGCGGAGGTTGTACTGATTGCACAGCTTCCCAAAACACCGACATCTCATCCCCAGGTTCATTACATAAATGGGAATCCGGTGCGGGAGGAAACCCTTGAAATGGCCAATCTGGGAGAAGCACGGGCTGTGTTTATTTTCTCGGATGATACCATGGGCCAGGGGCCGGGTACACAAATCGTCACTGATCCGGCCTTTATCGACGGCAAAACGCTGCTGGTGGCTACCGCTATCCAACGGAATTATGCTCATGTGCATTCCATTGCGGAAATCCGCGACCGGCATAATCTGGGCAGCTTCAAGCATGTGAAAATCGATGATTTTGTGTTCGGCAACGAGACTATATCCCATATGGCTGTCCGGTCTGCCTTCAATCCGGGAACAACGGCCATTTTTCAGCAGCTGTTAACCCGCAATTACGGGGAGGATTTATATGAGGTGTGCAAAAAAGCCCACTGGCAAACCTTCCGCCATGCCTTCGAGGATCTGCTCCATCAGGGGGCCACGCTGATATCGGATGGTGAACAGCTCAATATCAATCAGCGTCTGGATGAGCCGATCCCCGAGCAGTCCCGGCTGTTTGTCATTTGTACGGCAGAGGTTTATGAAAAGGTGAAGAGCTGTTAGGGAGTGTATGCAAACCCGCTTGAGTTTGCACACCCCCCCTAATTCCGCTTCTTCTGTACATTGGCAGTGAACAGGGCGCTCTCCTTATTAGGAAGCGTCTATTCTTTCTTTTCCAAGGCGGCCTTCAGAGCCTCCGCCAGGCCGGAATTCAAGCTGACGTTGTCGCTGTATTGCTCCACCGCTTGTTTGTTGGCCAGGGCAGCGCCCTTTCGCCCGCCTTTGGGCCTGCCGCCACCGCCACTGCCTGTGCCGGAATCCTCCAGCTTCTCCACTACATTGCAGCGGCGGCATTGGAAGAACTTTCCGGCTTTGCCCTCCCGCAGCTCCATTTTCTTGTGGCATTGGGGACAGCGGTGGTTGGTGAGCTGAGGCTCACCGGCGCGGCGGTAGCCACATTCCCGGTCGCTGCAGACCAGCATAAGCCCGCGTTTGCCCTTGATCTCCTGCAGCAGCTTGCCGCAATCCGGGCATTTGCTGGTGGTGAGGTTGTGGGGCTTGTACTCGGTGGAGCTTGCAACCACCTGACCTACCAGTTGGGCGGCCTGCTTGCGGATGGAGGCCAGGAACTGTTCCATACTGCCCTTGCCCAAGGCGATGCGCTCCAGCTCTTCCTCCCAACGGGCGGTAAGCTCGGGGGAACGCAGCTCCGGCGACGCCAGCTCGATGAGCTGCTTGCCCTTGCCTGTGGGCTGCAGGGCATTGCCCTGGCGCTCGATGGTATCGGTTTTCACCAGCTTCTCAATAATGTCCGCCCGGGTGGCGGGTGTGCCCAACTTGTGCTTCTCCATGGCTGTGAGCAGGGAGGCTTCGGTGTACCGGGCCGGCGGTTTGGTCTGCCGGGACAGCTCCTTGGCCTGCTTCAGAGGCAGGGAATCCCCATCCTTGAGCTCAGGCAGACGCTGCTGGGCCAGGGTATCCTCCGCACTGTTCTCTTCCTCGTCGGGATCCGCCGTGTCCGTCAAGCCGTAGGCTTCCTTCCAGCCCTGCTCTTTCATGATGGCTCCCGTGGCAACAAATTTCTCGCCTGCCAGCTCCACGGTTACGTTTGCCTGCTGGAACACACAGGGGCGTAAGAATAACGCCAGAAAACGGCGTACGATGAGATCATAGAGCTTGCGCTCCTCATTGGAGAGGGCGGTGAGATTATTGAATTGCTCCGTCGGGATGATGGCATGGTGATCCGTCACCTTGCTGTCATCCACGAAGCGTTTGGTGACGGCCAGCGGCGCCTTGAGAATTTGCCGCGCCAAAGCCGCATACGGGCCAACCGCCACGCTTTGCAGCCTGCCCTTCAGCGTGGGCACCATATCCTGGGTCAAATGCCGGGAGTCCGTCCGGGGATAGGTCACCAGCTTATGCTGCTCGTACAAACGCTGCAGCAGGGAAGAGGTTTGTTTGGCGGAGAAGCCGTAGCGCTTGTTGGCATCCCGCTGCAGCTCCGTCAGGTCATAGGCCAAGGGTTGGGGGATGCTTTTGTCCGTACGCTTCACCTGCAGGACACGGCCGGTTTTGCCTGCCGATATCCGCCGCAGCAGATCCTGTGCGTCCTCACGCTTCCACAGCCGGGCTTCGCCGCTTTTATCCGCGCGCCATTGGGCCTGGAAGCTGCCGAAATCTGCCTGGACCAGCCAATAGTCCACCGGCCGGAAGGCGCGGATTTCCTTGTCCCGCTCCGACATCAGCTGCAGCGTCGGGGTTTGTACCCGGCCCGCCGCCAATTGGGCGCTGTACTTGCTGGTCAGCGCACGGGTCACGTTGAGGCCGATGAGCCAGTCGGCCTCCGCCCGGCAGACGGCGGATTGGTACAGCCGGTCATAGTCCTGCCCTGGCTTCAGCCGGGCAAACCCTTCCCGGATGGCCTGGTCCGTCTGCGACGAGATCCACAGGCGCTTGAAGGGCTTCCTCCAGCGGACCAGCTCCATGATCCAGCGGGCTACAAGCTCCCCTTCCCGGCCCGCATCGGTGGCGATGACCAGCTCCGACAGATCGGGGCGTTTGCAGAGCTGCTCGATGGCCCGGAATTGGTGGGAGCTTTCCTTGATCACCTTCAGCCGCATCTTGGGAGGGATGATGGGAAGATCCTCCAGATTCCAGGTTTTATACTTGGGATCGTAATCCTCCGGCTCCGCCAGCTCCACCAGATGCCCCAATGCCCAGGTGACTACATATTTAGGGCCTTCCATATGGCTTTTATGCTTCTGTCCGGCGCCCAGCACACGGGCCAATTCTCTGGCGACACTGGGCTTTTCGGCCAATACTAAGATTTTCATTTAGGTATCCTCCTTACGGCTGCGGGGAGGCAGAGGGCCCAGATACTGATGCAGCGCACATTCGATCCGGCCGTTGAACAGCTTGCGTTTTTTGCCTGCGGGACGACCGAAATAATGGTCCATTTGTTTGCTGGGGGACAGCACAAAGGATGACCAGCTGGGGTTGCCCGCAGTCAGTGCACCCAACTGCCGGAGGGCCCGCTGAACCTCCTCGGGATCGCCGATCCGTTCGCCGTAAGGCGGATTGGTGATGACGCAGCCGTAATCCCCGGTAAGCCGGACCTTGGCCACAGGCAGAGTGGCCAGCTGTATTTCGCCGGTGAGGCCGGCAGCCTTCACGGAGGCTTCGGCTACGGCGATTGCGTCCGGATCAATGTCGCTGCCGCCAATTTGCAGCGGAATATCGTCCCGCACGGAATCGATGGCTTCGTTGCGGGCATCCTCCCACAGCTGGGCCCCGATAACCGGCCAGGTTTCGGAGGGGAAGCTCCGGCGCAGTCCGGGAGCCAGGTTCCAGCCGATCATGGCGGCTTCTACAGGAATGGTGCCCGAGCCGCAGAAGGGATCATAGAGAGGACGATCCGGTGTCCAGCGGCTTAAGAGAATCATGGCGGAGGCCAGAGTTTCCTTCAGCGGCGCCTCGGTCACAAGCTTGCGGTAGCCGCGTTTATGCAGGCTGGGGCCGGTGGTGTCCAGCGTCAGGGTGGCGATGTCGTTAAGCAGGGACACCTCGGCCACATATCTGCCGCCATCCTCGGGAAACCATTCCCGGTGATAACGTTCCTTCATTTTTTCCACCATGGCCTTCTTGACGATGCCCTGGCAGGCCGGCACACTGGACAGCTGGGACTTGTGGGAACGTCCCTGGGCGGGGAATTCACCATCCTCCGGAATCCATTGATCCCAAGGCAAGGCCTTGGTGCCCTCGAACAGCTCATCGAAGGTGGTGGCCTTAAATTCCCCCATCTTAATGAGCACCCGGTCGGCGGTGCGCAGCCACAGATTGGTCCGGCAGATGGCTAATTCATCTCCGGTAAAGGTGACACGGCCGTTTTCGGTCATTTGATCCTCATAACCCAAGAGCTTCAGCTCCCGGGCGACAACAGCCTCCAGACCCATGGGGCAGGTGGCGATTAATTGCAGCTTCGGCATTGTAGAGACTCCTCATTTCAGATAAAGCGGACAACCGCTCCGTTGCTTTTCGGCCCGGAATGTCCGTATAATACCTTTTAGTATAGGCGATAACGGCTTGAATGCCAAACCGCCCTCCGGAAGGCAGGCATAAACAAAGATGATGACCCAAGAAGAAGAATATATTGAATCCCTGTATCCGCCAGACCCCCATCTGGAGCATGTGAAGGAAACCCTCCGCGAGCAGGGAGTGCATGACATCTCGGTAGCTCCCGGCTACGGCCGGCTGCTTACCCTCCTGGTCCGGCTGAGCGGAGCCAGATCTGCCCTGGAAATCGGTGCCTTGGGCGGCTACAGCGGCATTTGCATCGCAAGAGGGCTGGCCGAGGGAGGAACTCTCTGCTCCCTGGAGCTGGAGCCGGAGTATGCCCGTTTGGCCCTGCGGAACCTGGAATTTGCCGGACTGGGGGAGAAGGCGGAGTTCCGGACGGGGGAAGCACTGGACCGGATGAAGGAGCTGCAGGCGGAGGGGAGACGGTTCGATTTTATCTTTATTGATGCGGACAAGGGCAATTATCCCGAATATCTCGAGCTCGCGATTGCCCTCAGCAATCCCGGCGGTTTAATCGCTGCGGACAATCTGTTCCTCCGGGGCAAAACCTTCAAGGAAACCAGCCAAGGCCGCTCAGCCACCCAGGTCAGGTTGTTCAACCGGCTGATCGCAAACGACTCCCGGCTGGAGTGCGCCGTGCTGCCGGCCTTCGACGGCTTCGCCATCGCCCGGGTGAAATAATCAAAAAAAGGACGGCGGACAAAATGGGTCCGGCCGTCCTTATTCTTGTCCGCTCTGCAGATACTTGCGGGCCTTGGTGACCCAGTCGCTGACATAGCTCCCTGTTGCCCATTGGGCCGAAACCAGCGCTTCGCCCGGCGCCAGCGGCACCTCAAGAGCCAGCTTGCTCTCTACTGCGGAGCTGTCAGGGGTATACAGGGCCAGCTTCTGGTCGGTGATGACCACGGCCAGATCCTCCAACGGTGACACTAAAAGATCCTTGCGCTGCTCCTGCAGCTGTGCATCACGGACCCACGGAGCGTCGGACAGCTTGTCATGGGAGGTGACCAGCTCCGGGAGACGGACCGGGTAAGGATACAGCTTGAAGCCGATGACACGGGATTCCGGCTCATAATAACCTTCCGCCACCTGGGCGGTCCACTTTCCGGGTTTGCGGACGATTGCCCAGTTTTCCCCAGTGCTGTAAGTCCATGTGCCGCTTTCCTGAGTATGAATATCCTCTGCGGGATACCCGCCGCTTTGGCCCGCTCCATTGCTCCTGGTATAGGCCAGCTTGGTCAGGATCTGCTGGGCGCCTTCGCCATAAATTTCCTGCAAGGTAACATGTGCCAGCCCGGCGGCCGAAGCAGACCGGGGCACAGCGGCATCACTAAGCTGGCTCAGCTTCCGCACCCACACCTTGCTTTCCTGGGCAGGCAGGCTGCCGTCCCGCCATATTTCATTCTCCTCTACCGACACATATTGGTTTCCGGCAAACAGCAGCTTTTCCCGCAGCACAATGCTTTCCTCAGGGTTATCAAAGATTTGCCGGGCATCCGTTTTTTTGTCAGCGGGATAAGCGACCAAATAATGCAGCTCATCCGACTCGGTAGCCACATCCTTGGATTCGATTTTCCAGAATTTCTGGCCATACGGCACGAGGACCCCATCACCCTGTGCGGCCACCTGCAGCTGTCCGTCCACTTGGGCAAGCATGAGTGTCCGGTAGCTGCTGGAACTTCCGGCGGCTCCGTTTGCGGTGCTATCTACTCCGGCATCCTGGCGCAGGCCGATAAGCAGCCCGGACTTCACATTGATTTCCTCCAGCAAACGGGGCTGCGCCGCCGTAGCTTCCGGAGCGGACTGAACGGCGGACGGGCTTAAACCTGCCGCCAGATTCTCTTGAACGCCTTGGCCCGGCAGGAGAGAGAGCCCGCCCAGGAGATACAGCGCACAGACACCGGCTGCCCCGCAGAGACCGGCAGCTGGCCACAGCCAGCGGCGGCGCCTGCGTTCCCGCTGCTCCACCTGGTCCTCGATGCGGCGGCGCAGGTCATCGCTGAAGCCCTTGCCGCTCTTGGGCCGGTCGCCCAGCTCTTTTTCCCAGTCGGAATCATTCCGGCTCAATCAGGTCACGCTCCTTCAGCTTGAGCACCCTGGCCCGGGCGTGAAACAGCCGGGACTTGACGGTGCCTTCGGAAAGCTTCAGAATTTCCGCCATCTCCCGCATGGACAACTGGTAATGGGCATACAAAATCAGTACCTCCCGGTACTTGACGGGCAGCTCCATCACCTTCTGCCAGATGTCGTTAATCGAGAACCGTTCGATGGCCTCGTGTTCGGCGGAGGGCTGGACTGCCGCTGCGGTGAAAATATCCGAGCTGGTAATCCGCTTCCAGAAGGAGCTGCGCTGCATGTCGAAGGCGGTATGCCGGGTAATGGCCAGGAGCCAGGTTTTGATGGAGGATTCGCCCCTGAAGCTGCCCAGCTTGCGGTACACCTTCAGAAAAACCTCCTGGGTGATGTCGTCGGACATGTCGGAATTGCGGCAAAGGCTGAACGCATAATTCCAAACATCGTCTCCGTATGTAGTCATCAGATCCCGCAAAGCGGTTCTGGTATCAGTCGTTTCGGCTGCTGCTTGCTGGAGATACTCAAAATTGGCCGTGCCTGCTTCCGTATTGGCATTCATTTGGTTTATACACCCTCCTCTACCCACTTTATATAGACGCTTCGGGTGTGGAAAAAGTTCATGTTCCGGCAAATTCATTGAATATTTGTCAAAAAGCATTCTTTGAAACAACAGATACTGACGAAAAATGGGTAATAGGCTGTCCCGGCGAGTTCTGGTGAGTACCAGTGCGTCGTGCTAAACGGCTGCTAACGGAACTGTGCAAAGCTTAGAGACTGAAATCTGCTGCTCTTGCGCGCTAACGGAACTGTGCGGCACTTAGCCAGCTCAATCAGGCCAATTGGAGTGCAAAATGGGCGCTAGGAGACGCTGGGTTCCGTTAAAAACCAAACTGGCTGTTTTACAAGCGCTAAGCGTCTCTAGGTTCCGTTAGACGCTTCAACCCATCCGGTTTCAAGTCAAAGCCGTGCTTCTCCGGCGGCATCGCAGCACTTTCACATTCCCGGCTCGCCAGGCTTCCGCATTTGTCTGTTCTTCACATCGGCCCTAAATCCGGTACGCCTTCCGGTAGGCGGAGGGGCTCATGCCCATCTTTTTGGTGAAAATCCGGCTCAAATAAAAGCCGGTTTCGTAGCCGCACGCTTCTGCGATAGCGTCCAGACTAAAGGTGGTGCCGGTAAGCAGGCTGCAGGCATGCCGCATCCGGAGCTCCAGCACATGCTCGGACGGGCTTAATCCGAACACCGCCTTGTAGCGGCGGGTCAGCTGCACTGGCGTCAGCCCCAGCCGCTCCGCCAGCCCGGCCAGGCTTATAGGCGTACATGCCTGCTCCTGGATGATCCGGCCCGCCACATCCATGACCGGATCATCGGGAAAACGGTGCTTCTCCTGTCCAAAGCCGGATGAAGCGGGCTGGAGGCGCTCGAAGGCCACCTGCTTCCAGAGGTCCTTCAGCAGATGATCCGACCATGGCCCCGCCCAAGTGCCAGGGGACATGGCGGCGCTTCTGAGATGTCCGAAGGTATTGAAAAGCCGCTGGGTATCCGCAACCTCCAGCTTATATCCCTCCAGGCCCGGCAGTTCCGTCACCTTGGTTCCGTCCGGTCCGCTGAAGGAGAAGGCCAGGAAGTGAAAGCTCAATACCTCTGTAACCCGTCTGCCGAAATCCGTCTCCGGCGGGCAGAGGACCAGCTCCGCCAGCTTGGCGGTGCCCCGGTTGCCAAGAATATCGTATTCGAATTTTCCACCGGTGACGGCAAACATGGTCCAGTGGGGATAACGGTCGGAATCCAGCAGGAATTTCTCCTTCTGGTGCCAATAATAATGATGCTCCAGCACCGGCGTAAGCTCCCACCAGCTTTCACTTGCCATGGCTATGTCCTCCTTCCGCCACTTCCGTTTGGCTCTGGTCAGCTCCGGCCGCCAGCGGCGGCTTTTCTCCAGCTGAGGGCGAGCACCGCCGCACACAGCCCGATGCTTCCCCCCAGATAAAAGCCTGCGTCCAGGCCAAAGCCCTCATTGAGCCATCCGGCGATAAACGGTCCGGCGAACATGCCTAATGCGTACACCGCCTGAT
>JAEWMH010000236.1 GCA_023393235.1 Bacillota bacterium
ATACCGGCGCCGTCCATGCCGCCTGCATCAGGGCCGTCTCCACCGTGGCCCTGGCCTTCTTAAAGCGGGGGCTGGTGCAGTATCCCGGCGCGGAATACGCAGGACAGGTCACCGTGGCCCCCATTGGCATACCAACCAGCTTGGCCCGCGCGGAACAGGTGCCGGTGCGCTACGTCACCGCCCAGACCGCAGCAGCGGCCCTGGGCATAGACCCGCACCGCTCCCGGGCCGCGGACACCCACAAGGGCACCTACGGCCATGTGCTGGTGGCTGCGGGCTCCGCCAGTATGATGGGTGCGGGCCTGCTCTCCACAGGGGCCGCACTGCGGGGCGGCAGCGGCCTGGTGACCTGGGCCTTGCCCGCCTCGCTGACGACTCTGGCGGTTAACCGCCCGCCCGAGCTGATGCTGGCACCTCTGGCAGAGACAACGCTGCCCGTCCCTTCTGATACTCACGCCTCAGTTCCCACTCCGGCCTCCACAGCCCCTGAAACCGGCTGGGCCGCCGTCCCGGCCCAGGCTTTGGCCGGACTGGCCTCCTCCCGCAGCGCCATGCTTATCGGCCCCGGCCTGGGACGGTGGGCAGGCGACACCGCTTGGCTGCGGCGTGTCTGGGAAGAAACCCGCTGCCCCTTGGTGGTGGATGCGGATGCCCTCAATATGGCGGCAGAGGCAACCGACTTCTCTGCCTGGAAAGCGCCCGAAGGCCGGCCGATGATCCTCACCCCACATCCCGGGGAAATGTCCCGCCTTCTGGGCATCCCCACCGCCCAGATCCAGCAGGACCGCATCGGCACGGCCATCCGCTACGCCAAGGAGCACGGCGTGGTACTGGTGCTGAAGGGAGCCTGCACCGTTACCGCCCTTCCCGACGGCCGCGCTTTTGTAAACGGCACCGGCAATCCGGGCATGGCTACCGGCGGTGCAGGGGATGTACTGGCCGGCTTAATTGTATCCCTGCTGGGCCAGGGCCTTCCTCCCGGCGAGGCAGCTGCCATAGGGGTATACCTCCATGGCGCCGCCGGCGACAGGGCGGCACAGCTTCGCCCCGGCGGTCCGGCATCCCTCCTGGCGGGAGATATAATCGCACAGCTCTAGGACGTCTTCTGCAGCACCCCTAACATAAACACCCCCGGCCATTGAAGCTCATCCGGGGGTGTTTCCACATTCATTTTTTATCCCAGCCGCCTGAACCGGCCCATAACCTCCACCGTTTCCAGCACATTGACGAAGGATTTGGGATCCGTCTCCAGAATGGCCTTCCGCAGCTCCGCCAGCTCGTAGCGGGTGGTGACCGTCATCAGCATACAATTGCCCTCGTGGCTGTAGCCGCCCTCCGCATTCACCACCGTGACGCCATGAGGCAAAAGCTTCAGCCGCGCCAGCATCTCTTCCCGCTTTTTGGTGACGATAAAGCAGGTGACCTTCACATGGCGGATATGGATCATATCCACCACCTTGCTTTTGACGAAGGTACACAGCATGGTGCACAGGGCCAGATCCCAGCTTTTGAAATAACCCAGAGTCAAAATAACCATTCCGTCCATAACGAACAGCACGGTTCCGATAGGAATGTCGCGTTTGCGCGTAATGATGGAGCCAAGAATATCGAAACCGCCTGTAGAGCCCCCTGCCCGCAGAGAGAAGCCGATGCCACCGGCAATAATTACACCGCCGGCGATCGCCGCCAGAATCGGGTCACTGACCACCTTAACACTGGGCAGCACACTGAGAAACCATGTGGTGGAGGCAACGGAGAGAATGCTAAGGAAGATGTAACGTTTGCCAACAGCAACCAGGCCCCAAATGAGAATAGGCAGATTCATGCCAAAATAAAACAGTGAAATATATTTCGGATTGGTCAAGTACCCGATCACCGAAGCAAGACCTGCGACGCCGCCGGAGAGCAGCTGGTGCGGAATCAGAAACAGCTTCAGCCCGACGGAGACCAGCAGAGCGGAAACAATAATCATCACCACATCACGTGCCTGCTTCATAAGTCCCTCCATGGAAACTGGGGTGGCCAGATTACGAATGTACATGATAGAATCCCCTTTTTTCTTTTCCTCATGATGACGCATGAAGGAAACCCGAAGACACTCGGTTGAAAGTATTAGAAAATAATTTTATCATGGTGATTATATTTTTTATCGGATGCAGTGACTATGATTTCCCTCACACTTTATGTGAGGTTATGAATGAGCTTTTTTATCTTGGCCGCCAAGCCCGAAAGAAAATTAAAATAGACGAAATGTTGTGAAAATAAAGAGCCGGGACACAGCCTGGTCACGCAAAAAAACCGCCTTCGTACAGAAGACGGTTCTTAGTCATTGTTGGGCACCTGCGCAGGAGCCGTGTTTCAGGTTAGCGCCGCCGGAATTCCCGGAATTCGTAGGAGAAAGGGTTGTCCCTGTCGGTTACTCCCGGAACAGCCGCAACCTGCTTCCACTGCCCCTCGTCCACCTCCGGAAAAAAGGCATCCGCCTGAAACTCCCCGTTAATCCGGGTGAGCAAAAGCCTGTCCGCCCGGGGCAGAAACAAGGCGTATATCTCGGCGCCGCCGATAATAAACACTTCCCCGTCCCCGGCCAGCCGGAGTGCTTCCTCGTGTGAGGAGGCCCACAACACACCGTTTGCTTCCGCAGGAGCCGGATGGCGGCTCAGTACAATATTGGTCCGCTCCGGCAGGGGCCGTCCGATGGACTCCCAGGTTTTGCGGCCCATCAGCACCGCATGGCCGGTAGTGATCCTGCGGAATCGGTCCAGATCGGCAGGCAAACGCCAGGGCAGCCTGCCCTGCAGACCGATCCCCCGGTTTTGATCCGTGGCTGCGATTAATGTAATCATGCCTGCTCGAAGAAGGGGTCCAGCCATGGCTCGGCTTTGACCACCTCTTCCCGGAGCTTCTCCGCCAGCTGGGCAATCTCCCACTGTGCGCCGCGGCCCGGGCGGCGTTTGCTGTAGAAGGTCAACAAGGCACGCAGGTTGGCGGTCATGGTGATGTTGGTGGACGCTGCGTTAGGCAGCACAAACCGCGCATCCTCCCGCGGCACTCCCAGCTGGGCCAGCTTGTCGTAGGCGGCCTGCAAGTTTTCCATCAGCTCCGCAAAATATTCCGCAGCCTCCGGCACATCGGCAACTTTTGGAGGCACTACATAGTGGAAGCCGCCTTTCTTTTTGTCAGAGGCATCCGAAACGTATCGCTGGGACTGGACGGAAAAGCTGAAGCCTGCCCGGTGGCGGGTTAATTGGGCCAGCAGCACCCGGGAAACTCCTTCAAGAGCAAAGGTGAAATTGATATGCTCCATGGTGGAGGTATGGCCGGAGCCGACGATATGGCGGAACAAACGGTCCGCATCGCTGCCTCCTTGCCCGTCCGTAGCAGTTTGCTCTTGGTATTTTTCATATTGTACGCCTTCGAACAAATCGCTGGGCTCCGTGGGGCTATAGCAGGTTCTGATAGCGGTAAAGGCAATTTTTCTGGCTTCCGGCGTATAGGTCAGCAGCTCCACGTTCATTTTTATTTCATTTCCCATGATGGCGGTTCCCCCTTATGAATGTTTGTCCTGTATCAAATAAATTTCAGACGGATATCGAGAATTTCCGAACGGCTTCCCAGCCGGATGGGCGGCCCCCACAGTCCGAAGCCGGACGATACGATCACATGCATGGCGCCTTTTTTCAGATAACCCCAATCCAGCTCGAACAATCTCCTTGTCACCAGATGTGCCGGCGCCATCTGCCCTCTGTGGGTATGGCCGGAAAGCATCAGATCTACCCCCGCCTCTGCGGCGGTTTGCAGAGCGTAAGGCTGATGGTCCATAAGAATCACCGGGCGCTCCGGATCGGCCTGCGACAGCAGCTGCCCCACACTGAGGCGGCCTCCCGCTTCAATCTGCTCCGCCGCCCTGTCCTTACGACCGGCAATGTAGAAGCTGCCCTCCACATCCACCACCTGATCGGTCAGCACCTTGATGCCGATGTCCTTCATCCTCCGGATATATTCGCCAACATGGCCGCCGTAATACTCATGGTTGCCGAGGGAGGCATACACCCCAAGAGGCGCCTGGAGGAGCTTCATAGACCGGGCCATATTCTCCCTTATAAAAGGCTCCAGGCTGTCGTCCAGCACATCCCCGGCCAGAAGAATCACGTCAGGCTTCAGCTTGTCCATGGTGTTGGCAAGCCGGACCAGATGGGAATTGCCCACTATAGCACCAAGGTGGATATCCGACGCCGCGGCAATCCGCAGCTCCTTGCGTCCGTCCCCGCAGGCCTTGGGCACCTCCAGCTCATAATGCCGGACAACAGGCCTCCAGGCGTTGCGGGTGCCCGCAAGCATTACTCCTGCAAGAAGGGCAGCCGTGGTCCAGCCTGTGGAGAGCAATGCCGTGCTTCTCTCTATACCCGAAAGACGGAGCAGGCCATAAGCAAGATCCGCCAAGGGCACCAGGATCAGCATATAGAACAGAATAGCCAAGCCGTAAGAACCGATGATTTTCAGCCATTTGCCCAAGGTATAAGGCAGCGCCTTCCGCAGCAGCATAGCGGCGATATAGGACAAGGCCAAGATACCGTACCCTAACCAAAACCACAGAACAGGTACACCCGGTATAGCTTCGCGCCAAAAAACCGCCCCGTTCCAGCCCAAATACAGATTGAGCGCCGCAAAAATGGCCAATGACAATACAGCCGATAGAATCATGCCAGGTTTCATATGATCGGACTCCTATCCGTTTTCCGTTAATCCGTATTGTCTCATATCCGGCAAGTTATTTTCAATCGGTTGAGGGGCAAATCCCCTCCGGCAGCAGTTCCCTTGTTTATTTGCCCGGTGGGAGCCGCAAGCTAAGCCTGTTTCCCATCATAAAGCCCATAAGGAGGATAACCGATGGCTAAGAAAACCTTGAAGCAAAAAATGCAGGCCATGGCTGACGAATCATCCAACGCCCAAGGCACCAAGGATTCCAAGCTGACGCAGAATGAGGCCAAATTCCACGTGCCCAACCGTCCTTCTATCTGATCCTATCCGCAAAATCCGATTTCAGCAAGAAGCTCCGGGACAACAAAACGTCCGGAGCTTTTTTATTTCACAGCAGTTCCTTTTTAGGCTTGTTCAAAAATTTCACTCAGAGACAGCTCCCACCCGGGAAACAGCCCCACCGGAATGATTCCCTTCTTGTCGTAGGCTTCGCCGTCATCGTACTGGCCGTTGTCCTGCAGCTTATACACCATTACGATCCGCTCCAGAGGATACACCATCCAATATTCTTTCACTCCGGAGCGTTCATACAGCCGTTTTTTTACTGTCAGGTCGTATTTCAGTGTACTGGGAGAAATAATCTCGGCCACCAGATCGGGAGCGCCGCGGCAGCCCTGGTCGTCCAGCTTGGATGGGTCACAGATCACGGATAAATCCGGCTGGACCACTGTATCCGTCTTGTCATCCCGCTCATTTTCCTTGGGCAGGCGGACATCAAAGGGGGCAATATAAGCTTGGCACCGCCTCCCTTTCAGGAAGTTGGAAAATGCGTTAAAAGCCCTGCCCAGAATCTCCTGATGGATCCGGTTTGGCGCCGGAGTCATGGCATAGACCTGTCCATCCACCAGCTCCACCCGTTCACCCTCTGGCCAGGTCAAATAATCCGCATAGGTGTACCGTTTATTTTCAAGTGGCATACTCATTTGCTTTGCCCCCTTAGCCGTTTATGGTACCTCTATTCTACCATAATTCCACAGCCGGGAAACGGCCTACAATCGCTCAACCTCTACCCGTCCGGAGAAAAAGACGGCTCCCCCGCCCATATCCGCCGTCCGCGCAGGCGTCAGGGCATTGACCACCCGCTTCTTTCCTGTGGCATCCGCCCACAGCCCTTGACTGACCAGCGTACCCGGGAGCACATCCTCCCCTACGGCCGCCTTCATTACACACTCGCCGCGCCGGTTCCACACTTTGACCATATCCCCGGCGGCAATTCCTCTTGCAGCAGCATCCGCGGCATGCATATGGAGCTGCGGCTCCTTTTCCAAACGGACATGCTTCTCATTATTAGAAAAGGTGGAATTCAGGAAATTGTGGTTAGGCGCCGGCACAAACAGGAACGGCAGCCCATCCTCATCCGGCAGGGGCACATACTCCGGCAGCGCCGGGTAACCGTCCTGCAGCATGGCTTTGGAATACAGCTCGATTTTACCGCTGGCCGTAGGCAGCTTGCCCGGGAACAAGGGGCGTACCTTCCCCTTCACAAATCCATGCTCCTTTAAGAGCTCGTAGGTAATCCCCTCCAGCACGGGGTTTTTTGGCGCATCCAGAGCCTGACGGATCATCTCCTCCTCGCTGTCCTTCAAGGCCTGATCCTCATATCCCATCCCCATAGCCAGAAGGCGGAACACCTCCACGTTGGACTTGCTCTCCCCCAACGGCTCCATCACAGGCTCCTGCAGGTGGATATAATGATGCCAGTAGGATTCGTAGAGATCCGTGTTTTCCAGGGAGGATGTTGCCGGCAGCACAATGTCCGCATAACGGGCCGTTTCCGTCAGAAACAGCTCATGCACCACCGTAAACAGATCCTCCCGGGCCAAACCCTCCCGCACCTTGTTGGCGTCGGGCGCCACAATGGCAGGATTACTATTGTATATATACAAAGAACGGATAGGCGGTGTCAGCTCCAGCAGCACCTTACCAATGTGGTTCATGTTAATTCTTCGGGTGGATTTCTTCAACAGATCATGCCGCTGGAGCGCCCGTTCATTCAGGGTCAGGTATCCGCTGTTGCTTTTGATAGCCCCTCCGCCCTTATGCAGCCAGGCGCCGGTGACCGCCGGCAGACAGGCGATGGTCCGCACATTCATGCCGCCGTTGTCATGATGCTGCAGGCCGTTGCCGATACGGATGAAGCTCGGTTGAGTATTGCCGTACATCCGCGCCAGCTTGTACAGATCCTCCTCCGGGACGCCTGTAATGGAGGAAACCCTTGCCGGATCATAGGCGTGGACATGCTCCCTCAGTTCCTCCGAGCCTACGGTATACTCCCGGAGAAATGCTTCATCCGCCATTTTTTCAGCGAAGAGAATGTGCATGATCCCTAACGCCAGCGCCGCATCGGTGCCCGGACGCAGAGGGATAAACCAGTCTGCCCATTTGCCGGTCCGGTTCTTGTGGACATCAATGGCCACGATCACCGCACCCGCCTTGCGGGCCTCCTCCGCCAGCATCACCTGATGCATATTGGTGCTGACCGCATTAACTCCCCAGAATATAATCAGCTTGGCATTTACCGTATCCTCGGGGCTGGTGCCGAAGTCGCCGCCCATGGTGTAGCCGTAGCCGACGCCTCCCGCGGCAGAGCAGATGGAGCGCTGCAGACGGCTGGACCCCATCCGGTGGAAAAAACGGCGGTCCATACCCTCGGTGCCCAGGTAGCCCATATTGCCGTAAAAGCTGTAGGGCAGGATGGATTCGGCCCCTTCCTCCGCGATCAGAGTTTTCCAACGGGAGGTAATCTCGTCAATGGCTTCTTCCCATGTAATCGGGGTAAATTCCCCTGACCCCTTGAGGCCGGTACGTTTAAGCGGTGTGCGTAGCCGGGCCGGATCATGAACCCGTTCGGGAAGATTGCGGACCTTGTTGCAAATGGCTCCTTTGGTAACGGGATGGGAGGGATCCCCCTCCACTTTGATAATCTTGCCGTCTTTTTTATGGATCAAAAGCCCGCATTGGTCGGGACAGTCCAGGGAGCAAACGGAAGGAAACACGCCGTCAACGGCGGATCGGGCAGCAGTCATGGAGCTTGTCTCTCCTCATTTATGGTTGATGTTTTTCGAATATGATTGTTATTCATTATAATCAATCCGTAGGTGCAATGCGAACAAGCTGGTATAATGAAGTATCAGCGATAACGGATTGGAGAACGCAATGAAAGCCTTCCAAAAAGTCTACATCGAGATCACCAGCATCTGCAACCTGTCCTGCAGCTTCTGCCCGCCTACAGGCAGGAAGGCGATGTTTATGGAGCCCGGAGACTTCCGGGACATTCTGAAGCAGGTGGAGCCCTATACGGACCAGATTTGTCTTCATGTCAAAGGAGAGCCGCTCTTGCACCCGTCCATCGGAGAGCTCTTGGATATTTGCGCCGGAGAGGGACTGAAGGTCAATCTTACTACCAATGGTACTCTGCTCCCCAAAAAAGGCGCCGACCTTCTCGGTAAGCCGGCTTTGCGGCAGGTAAACCTGTCCCTGCACAGCATGGGGGAGCACCGGGAAAAAGGCGAGGCTTACCAGCTGGACTATCTGCGGCAATGCCTCCAGTTTGCCCAAGAGGCGGCCGGCCGGGGGATCTACGTCAGCCTGCGCCTGTGGGATGCCCCGCGGACGGAGGAGCCGGGTGGTCTGGAGCTGAACCGGCGGTTGACGCAAATCATGGAGGAAACCTTCGCTCTGCCGTCCCAAGCTCTGGATGCGGCACAGCCTGGCAGAGGGCTGCGGGTAGCGGACCGGATTTATCTGAACCGGGATTACCGGTTCGAGTGGCCCAGCCTGGATGCACCAGAGGATGAGGGCAGGGGCTTCTGCCATGCGCTGCGGACCCACGCCGCTATTCTCTGCGATGGTACGGTTGTTCCCTGCTGCCTCGACGGGGAGGGGGTTATTGCCCTGGGCAATGTACGGGAGCAGCCGTTTGGGGAGATCCTGGAGGGTGACCGGGCCCGCAGGCTGCGGGACGGCTTCTCCGGCAGGCGCGCCGTAGAGGAGCTCTGCCGGAAATGCGGCTACCGGAAGAAGTTCGGCGGCGGGTAGAAGCTAGCATACCTTTTCTATCAAAAATTGAAATGGTACTTGTCCCCCAGTCCTGATATAATAGTACCAATCGTACGTGAAACCATATTGTTCAGATTATGTTCCGTTCCGCCAGATTCAACCAGGGAGGCTTTCCGTTATGTCCACCAATGACCCCATTTTGCTTCAAATCCTGCAAGCCGTCCAGACCCTGGGCGAAGATATGCAAACGGTCAAATCTGATATAAAGGACCTCAAGGGCGACGTTCAAACCCTCAAGGGCGACGTCACCAATCTTAAATCTGGACAGGCAGAGCTGTTCCAGCTGTCTTCGGCGATCCGCAATGCCCAGGAGCTCACCAATGCCAAGCTGGAGGGGTTGACCCTCGATGTGCGCCGGGCGGAGGGCAATCTAGTGCGGATCGAGGAGAAGCTAGGAGAAGAGATCCTCGATATGCGGGGGGAAATCCGCTTCCTCAATCACCGTATAGCGGATGTGGAGCTGACGGTGGACAAGCTCAAGGAAAAACGCTTGTAAATATCATTCAATTCTCTATGATGCAGCGGCTTCCGGCAACGGAAGCCTTTTTCCGTTCTGGCCGTCAGGCTCCAAATACAACCGGTAATAAAGGAAGCAAATTTCCGCTATAGATGCAGATTCTGCCTCATTTGTCTTGCTCAACGTCCAGTTAGTTGCGTCCCGCGCCCATACAAAAACCCCGATTGCTCACGGCAACCGGGGCTTCTTGCCTGTTCACACCATTTCATCCTGCTCCAGGAGCACGGCCTCCCGCGCTTTAATGCGGCGCCGCAGCTCGCCTGCCGTTTCGCGGCTGAGCTCGCCGGTTTCGTACATGGCCTGCACCACATTCCGCTCGGCTTGGATAGCAAAACCATGAAGCTCCTTCCGCTGCTCATGGAAGCTCCGGTCATTGCGCCGGGCCACCGCGGAGATCCGGTTAAAGCGCTCCAGCACCTCCCGGTAATGGCTGATCACCGCAGCCCGTTCCTCTTTATGGGTGGGGGAGCCGTTTTGAGCCACCAGAAACTGGAGTGCGGCCTCACTGCTTTGCAGCTTCAGCTTTCTCACCGCTTCAAGGTCCTTCCGTTTCCCGGCAAACCGGTCAAAACCAGCCTTGCGGCCAAACGGACGTTTCAGCCGGCGGAAAAACAGCTTCATCATCGCTCTCCACATACGCATGGGATTCGCCATCAGGACTTCCATCTGGTCCATCATTCTGAAGAAGATTTCCGCCTGTTCCGGCGTAATCCGTCCTTCGTCAAGCTGGGTCTGGGCGAATCGGCGTTCCGTATGTAATGCGGCAAGCCGCAGTTGAATTTCTGTTCCTTTGTTCAGCCGGGTTCCTTTTCCCGATCCGGTTTTGCTCTCAGTTTGTCCGATCCACTGGCGGTAGTCAGCGATAACCGAGGTAACAGCTGCTTCGTTTTCCTCCGAGGATTCATGGCGCACCGCCTGGATGGCTGCTGCCAGCACCTTAATTTGTGCCTCCTCCAGCTGAGCCTGCCCGGAGGCGGCATCCTTCCGGCGGGCAAGGAGCGGCAGAAATAGGCTGGCCGACAGAAGCGACAGCAGAATCACCACAGCGGCGAGAAAGATAATCAGGTCCCGCTCCGGAAAAGGCGTACCGTCATTCAACACCAGGGGAATTGAGAAGGCACCTGCCAGGGTAACGGCTCCGCGGACACCGGATACGGAGGTCATCAGTAGAATTTTCAGGGAAACAGAGTCAGCCTTGCTGCCGCCCTTGCCCACTCTTGTGAATACCAGCGACCACAGAAAACGCAGAGCCAGCAGCATCACAAAAATTGCGGCGGCATAACCGAACATATGAAGGTTATTGAGCAGGGGATTGCGGATGACGGTGATACTCACATCGGGAATCTGCAGCCCCAGGATTACAAACACCAGACCGTTCAGGATAAACAAAATAACCGACCAGGTGCTGGAGGAAACTGTGTTGAGCTGGGATACGTTCAGTTGGTTAAAGGTGGAATAGTCGCGGGAACGGTCATCCTCCACTGCGTGGACAATGCCGCCGGCGACAGCTGCGAGGATACCTGATACGCCAAGATGCTCTGCGGTCAGATACAGCATAAAAGGGGTCAGCAGTTGAATCAACATATGAATGGTCACGTCCTCCATGCCGAAGCGGCGCAGAAGATTCCGCACCCCGATGATCACAAAGGCCAGTGCAGCACCGAAGAGAAGACCGCCAACGGAAATAACCAGAAAGCTGAAGGAGGCTTTGGGCAGTGAAAACACTCCAGTAACGGCAGCTGCAATGGCAAACTTAAAAGCTACCAGACCGGAGGCGTCATTCATTAATGCCTCTCCCTCTAAGAGACGCATGAGGCTTTTGGGCAGATGCAGCCGCCCTGCCAACGAACTGACCGCCACCGCATCCGTTGGCGACAAAATCGCCGCGAGGCCGAAGGCAGCCGGGAGCGGGATGGAGGGAAGCATCCAGTGGATGGCATAACCTACGGCAAAAACCGTCACAAACACCAGGCCTACCGCCATCACCAAGATCGGAGCCCGCAGCCTCCACAGCTCCTCCCGGGGTGTATGTTTGCCGTCATTGTACAAAAGCGGAGCGATAAACAGCACGAAAAAAAGCTCCGGCTCCAGCTCCAGATGTACCCCGGAAGGCATCATGGCCAATAGGGCGCCAAGGGCAATTTGGATAAGCGGAACCGGAATCATCGGCAAAAACCGGTTCACCACATTGGACACGCCGATCAAGCCAAGCATAACCAGCACCGCCAGAAAAATATGCATGTACTACGCCTCCGCTGTATCTGTCATAAAATAGGTCGATCCTTCCATTATACCCAATGCGTAGGACCGGCGACAAGGAGCTGCAAAAGCGCAAGATGAAGGAAATGTGAGGATGGAGATACCTTCTCAGCAAAAAAGCAATCACAAGGGAAGGCTTATTTCCCTTATTCCCCACCACAGTGTATGAACTCCTGCGGCAACGGCAAAATAACGGAAGCAGAGCTTCCGTTATCCGCCACAAACGTGTCTATGCGGTTGAATAGGGTAACCTTCCCTTCCGTATTTCCGCTTCTCTGGAAATAAAACTCCTCTTCACCACCTGGGTGTGTATTATGCAAGCTTCGGAACGGGCTGCCTGTCTTCGCGCCTACAGCCGCTCAATCAGCCGGTGGACCGGCAGCACCTTGTCCGCGCTGATGGAGCAGGCTGCCGGATTCGACAGGCTGGCCAGGAAATGCTCCACCGCCCCGGTGAAGCCGCGGCGCTGCGGAACCGGCTCCCAGCTGCCGAAGCCAGCTTCACGGACAGCGCCTCCCGCTTCCGCAAACAAACCCTGCTCCAGATTCACCACCCGGGCGCTCCTGCCTCCTCCATGCAGCTCCAGCCGCTCCAGGTCCAGACCTGCGCTGCGTACCATGCTGAAGGACGCCTCACCGGAGTCAAGCGCCAAGGTACCGGTCCCCCACAGAAGCCGCCCCTCCGGATCCGCCTGCTGGCGGTACCGGACCTCCGGCTCCGTCTCACCGGACAACCACAACACCAGATCCATCATATGGATCAGATCATCATACAAGGTTTGTTTGGCGCTATGCTTCTGCTGCCTGATGCGGTGCTTCTCCGCGGAGCACAGCAGGAAGCCGCCTGCCTCTTCCATCCAGGCTTTGGCTTCCACATACAGCGGGGCAAACCGGCGGTTAAAGCCCACTGCCAGCAGCTTGCCCGTTTCCCTGGCGCATGCGGCCATGTCCTCCGATTCGCCGATTTCGTAGGAAAGCGGTTTGTCTACATACACAGACACCCCGGCCTGCAGACATTGCATCACAATCCCGTAATGGGTTTCCGTAGGACTATGCACAAATACGGCATCCAGCTCCGCCTCTCCCAAAAGCCGGTCCAGTCCGGTATACCGTCCGGCCACCCGGAGATTCTGCCCCACCCGCTCCACGGTCTCGGCGGAACGGCTCATCACGGCGGCGATTTCCACACCGCTATGGGATGCCAACACGGGGATATAGGCCTTCTGTGCGATGTCCCCCAAACCGATGATTCCCACTTTTGCCCTCATTCGGATTCCTCCCGCAATTGTCATTTTTCAACAGCTTTTAACCCGGCTCCGCTTATGGTAAGATAGTCATGTTATCCATATTGTCTTCATGATCCACTTAGGAGGCCTTCTAACCTAATGACCAAATCCAAACACAGCCTGGCTCTTGCCGCCGGCCTGATTCTCTTTTTTGGCCTGATCGCTTCGGCTATCTTGCTGGAATCGGCTTATTTGCTGTATGCCGCTACCGGCATCCCCATTCTGCTGGTCCCCTTCATTCCCGACCTGAAAACCAGCCAGACGGTGAAGCCGGGCCAATCCGCTCCCCGGATGCGGGTATACCGCACCAATAATGAAAGCGGGGAAGGGTTTATTATTCTGGAAGCTCTCCAGGGAGGCATTCCCTGGAATAAAAAGCGCCTGTATTTCCCCTTGGACGGACTGCCGGCATCCACACCTTCCGCTTACCCGGCAGGGACGGCAGGTATTCCCGTTCTGCAATATGACCTTGTACCCCACCGCCGCCGGAAGGACCTGTACGGCATTGAGCTGGCTAATGTGGCCGCCCGGTTCCGCACCCTGTCTTACACCACCGACGAGGTAACCCGACTTGTGATCCGTCTGGAGGATCTGCGCCCTGTGGACCCGGCCAAAACAGAGCACCGGACGGCTCCCGTCCGCAAGAGCTTTCCCGCTTAACCCGGCAGCTTGTGGTGATGTTGTGAAAATAGTAGCATATCCCTTTTCCAAATAAAAGAAGAACACCAAGCGCCCTTGGGCCTGGTGTTCTTTTTGCCAATCTGGAGTCCGGAGCTTTCTCCCACTTCATTACTTTACAAATTATGGAATTTCCTTAACGGACACACATTATTTCTTGGTTGTGTACCATTCATTAATTTCCTTATAGCTGGCTTCCCCGCCGGATTGCTTGTATTTATTCGTGAAGGATTCCACGTTAGCCAAGGGTTCTTCACCGACGATGACCTTGATTGCGAAGTCATTCATCATCTGGTTCAGCTGAGAATTTTCCTTGGAGTAGGTAGGCATAACAGGCGCAACCCCCAAAGGATCGGGAATTCTCATTTCCTTCGGCATGACCTTGTTCAGGTAAGCCCAGCCCTCATACAAACGGGCGTCCTTTTGTACCCGTGCTTGCCAGTAAGTGGGGAAATTCTTCTCGTCGATGCCGGTCAAATAGTTGCTGGACTGATTCCGCTCGTCTGTGAAGGCAGGCTGAATGGGAATGTACATGCCATCCTTGACCGAATAGTGCTTGCCTTCTACACCAAGTGCAATTTCCTTAAAGGCTTCTTTTTCCAGCTTGGCGTTCATCCACTTGATGGCATCCTCCGGATGTTTGGAGGCCTTGGGGATGAAGGTGAGTCTGTCGAAACCGGATCTGCTGCCGAGCCCAGCCTTGCCGTCTTTACCCTTGAGAATGGGCAAATAAGCGAATTTGGCATCGGGGAAATTCTTGTTCAGTGCGTCGCCGATGGAGGGAATGTCCGCCCAGTTCAGCGAAATCACCCCTGCCCTGCCGCTGGTGAACTTCTCCTTCATGGTGGCATCCTTGTTAACGGCAAATTCCTTGTCCAGCAGCCCTTGCTTGTAGAGGTCGGCTACATAGCCCAGATAGTCCTTGAAGCCCGGATGCAGCGGCCGTGGCACAAGCTTGCCGTCCAAAGCATTCCAGTTGTTCGGCATACCGAAGGCGCCGATCAGATTCTCGATAATGGGCGCGCTACCATTAATGGTCATGGGGGCGTTCTTATCGCCGTTGCCGCCCGGATCCTTTTCCTTAAAAGCCTTCAGCATGGCGGTGAATTCATCCACTGTTGTCGGCATTTGCATACCAAGCTTGTCAAGCCAATCCTTGCGGACCATGAGGCTGGTGCTTGAGAATTCCTGTGCTCTGTTGGGAATAGCATAGATTTTGCCGTCAACCTTTACTGCATTAAAGCTTTCTTCAGAAACAGCCGCTTTAATATTGGGACCGTACTTGTCAATCAACGGGCCCAAGTCCACCAAAGCTCCTTTTCTCGCATAATCGGTATATAAGGGTCTGCTATCCGAATACGTAATGGAATCATACGGCTCCGCCGAGGAGAGCAGCAGATTCAGCTTGTCATCGGCCTTATCTGCAGGGAGCATGTCGTACTTCACTTTATATCCGGTTTTCTCTTCAATGACTTTCGCGACAGGATAAGTATTATAATCATCCTTCATCCAAATTGACAACGCTCTCAAATCAGGTTTGGGACCGTTGTTTGGAGCAACCGTTCCATTTGCGGAAGTTGTCGCTCCGGGAGACGCGCTAGTATTCTTCCCGTCAGAAGAACTGCCGCAACCGGCCGCACTGATGGCAAGACCTGCAGAAACGGACAATAGGAGCCATTTGCTTTTTTTCATGTATACCCCTCCATATTTGTTAATGAATCCTGCTTGTATAGGTAAGCCTCTGCCGAGTAAGTTCCGCCAGAGGCGCAGCCTACGTGCCATTCCTCTTCTCATTCCAAGCTTTCCATTCCAGACTAACCTTTGACGGAACCGATCAGTACCCCTTTAATAAAATACTTCTGCAGGAAGGGATACACACACAGAATCGGAACGGTGGAAGCCACAACTGTAGCTGCACGGATGCCCTCAGGTGACATGTTCATCAGGTCATCGACGCTTTTGTTGGCAGCGTTGGAGGTGTCGGCATCCATGACCACATCCCGGAGATACAGCTGCAAGGTTTTGAGGGAGGTGTCATTGATATAGAGCATGGGATTGAAAAAGTCATTCCAGAATCCCACCGCATAAAACAGCGAAATCGTGGCAATTACCGGCATGGACAGGGGCAGAATAATCCGGAACAGAATAGTGTAGGTTTTGGCCCCGTCGATCCGTGCCGACTCCTCCAAGGCCTCCGGAAGATTTTCGTAATAGCTTTTAATAATCAGCATATTGAACACACTGATCATACCGGGCAAAATCAAGGCCCACAGGTTGTTGATCAGATTGAGATTGCGCATCAGCAGATAATTGGGAATCATCCCTCCGCTAAACAGCATGGTGAATACGAACAGCACCATAACGAAGGAAATGCCGGGCAAGTGTCGCTTGGATAACGGATAAGCTGTAACGGCCGTCAGCAGAATGGACAACACGGTCCCTACAACCGTAACTCCGACAGAGACCGTAAATGCCCGAATGAAGATATCCGAGGATATGACCTGCCTGATGGTATCCAACTGGAAGCCAACAGGAAAAATCCCCACCTTGCCTGAAATGATCGCCCATTCCTCACTGACGGATTTAGAGAATACATTGGCTAATGGCAGAAGCATGGCCATACCCATGATGATCAGGAACAGATAAACAAAGCTGTCCAGAAACCAATCTCCGGCTGTTCTATTTTTCATTGTGCCATCCCTCCTTACTACCAGATTCCCCGGTTTAGCAGTTTTTTGCTGATATAGTTGCCGGAAATAACAAGGATAAAACCCACTACCGAATTAAACAAGCCCACCGCCGTACTGAAGCTGTAATCCATTTTCCCCAGACCGATACGGTAAACAAAGGTACCGATGACATCCCCTGTTTGGTAAACAACGGGATTGTACATAGTCAATATCTGCTCGGTCCCCGCTTCCAGCACATTACCCAGGCGGAGAATAAACATCAATACGATAGTAGGAAGAATACCCGGCAGGGAAATATACAGCATCTTCCGGATCCGGCCCGCACCGTCGATGGAGGCGGCCTCATACTGCTCCTGGTCAATACCGGAGATGGCGGCAATAAACACAATGGCATTCCAGCCTACTTCCTTCCAGCCCGCTGTGAATACCACCACACTCCGGAAGTATGAATTGTTCATGAAGAAGCTGATGGGCTCCCCGCCAAACCACTGGATCACATTGTTGACCAATCCGCCCGAGGGAGACAGGATGGTGATGAATAATCCCGAGATAATGACCCATGACAGGAAGTGGGGCAAATAAATAATTGTCTGAATCGTCCGCTTGAAGACCATCACCCGAACCTCATTCAATATCAGTGCAATAAGAATGGGTATCGGGAACAGCAGAACGATCTTGTATACGCTGATTAGAAGGGTGTTGGTAAACACCTGGGCAAATTCCTCAGAATGAATCAGCTTCTGGAACTGCTCAAAGCCCACCCACTCGCTTCCACTGATTCCTTCGAAGATATTAAAATCCTGAAAAGCGATAACGACTCCGTACATGGGCGTGTACTTGAAGATCAATAAAAAGATAAGCCCCGGAATCAATAATAGGTAATAATCCAAATTCCGCATGGCCAGCTTCCATTTGCTTGAGTTCGCACGTTTGGTTGCTGCAGCATGCGTCTTTTTATTCAAATCTGTTGCACTTACGCTCATTCCGGTCACCTCCATGTCCTCTGTTTATCTGATGTCATTATTATACACAGCACATGAGAACGCTTTACAGGAGGTAATCCTACTATTTCTGGTCTCTCGTTATTGTTCTTGCGGACCGATGGCTTTGACCCGCACATAAATGGTTGTCCCTTGACCAGGTATGGTTTCAATGGACAAGCCATACTGTTCGCCCGCGAATATGCGGATTCTTTCGTTCACATTATACAAGCCGTAGGAGCTCCCAGAGCCATCAGCTCGCATGTCCGGACGGGGGAGCAGCAGCAGCTTTCTGGCGGTGTCCTCCTCCATCCCGATTCCGTCATCGCTTACGGAAAGCAGCAGGGTGTCCTGTTCCAGCCTGGCAGCAATGCGGATGATACCCCTTTTATCCTTGGCTTTCCGGATCCCGTGAAGCAGCGCATTTTCCACCAAGGGCTGCAGAGTAAGCTTCGGAATCAAATACTTATCCAGACCAGGCTCCGCTTCAATGTGGAAGGCGAAGGTAGAGGGAAAACGGTTTTGCTGGATTTCCAGGTATACCTGGGCAAGGCTTAATTCATCCGCAACGCTGACATTGTCTTTGCCCTTATTCAGGCTAAGCCGGAAATACTGGGCCAGAGCCTCGATCATTTGACTGGTATCCTCAGCATGATGGGCAATAGCCGACCAATTAATCATGTCCAGGGTGTTATACAAAAAATGGGGATTGATTTGGGCCTGCAGCGCCTTCAACTGGGCCTCCCGCTCCAATACCTTGGCCTGGTAGGTTTCCTCCATCAGATTATTGACCTTGCGGATCAGCTGGTCCACACTCCGTTCCAGAAGACGGAAATCCCCCTCCGGCGCATGGCGGTACTCCTCCAGCCAGCCGACACCCTCCTTGCGCATCATTTTCAGCACCACCTGAATCCGTTTGGTTAAGCCTTGTATGGTAAAGGTTAATAACACAAAAACCAGAACCAGAAACAGAACGGTGATGGCAATGACCGTGGCGATGCTGGTGAACTGGTTTTGGGCCACGGCCCGGTGGGCGATTTCCGATTGGGATACCTCAGCCAGCAGCTTCCAGCCCGTGGATTTAATTGAAGCGAACATCACATACACATTCTCTCTGCCTTCCGTACGCTTGATGATCCCCTCATCGGCCTGAAGCACTGTCCTTTGGACATCCTCCGGCAGCTGCCCGGCTGCTTGCCCCGCTCCTGCAGGATCAGCAGAATCATTCCATGTATAAATTATTTTTCCGTTTTTATCTACGATATAAGGTGCATATACTGTTGAAAAGTTGACACCCGACAGCACCTCCTTGAGGACCTTGTCCGGGATATCCAGCATTAACACACCCAGGATCTCTGCATATTGCAGCGGATTGCGCAGCACCCGTCCGACAGAGAAAACATCCCTGGCTTCCATGTCCAGGTAATTCTCCCGGTATCCAGCCGGCCAGCGCATTCGGCCGCCGGCGGGCTTAT
>JAEWMH010000023.1 GCA_023393235.1 Bacillota bacterium
AGCTAACTGACCGGGCTAACCGACCGAGCTAACTGACTGGGCTAACTGACTGTGCCAACCAATCGAGCGAACCGACTGTGCCAACCATTAGGGCCAATCGACCGGGCTAACTCGAGCTAACTGACCGAGTTAACTGACCGAGCTAACTAACCAGTTCAACCCACCAGGCTAACGGCGGTCAGCGCCGCTATTTTGGGTAAATCGGCCCCTCGAAAATTCTAACGGCGGCCAGAGCCGCTATTTGGGTCAATGAGGCCTCAAAAACCCGATTTTCCACCAAATAGCGGCGCTCACTTCCGTTAGATTTTTAAAATGCTATTTTTGGAGCAAATAAGGGCTGTGGCTTCCATTAGAATCCCTCCCGTGGCTGGTCGGCCATCCGCCCGTGCGAAGCGGCCCCCAGCCGTGCGAAATGGCCGACAGCCGCCCACATATGGAAACCGGTTTTGCGAAAATAGACACCAGCCGTCTGGAAATGGCCACTGCGGCCGTCGTCCCGCCACAAGCTTCTTTACTGGGTTTTGCTCCCCGCCGATGGAGGCGGAACGGAGGCATGCCGGCTGGTCCCAACGGGCTTGTATCCGGCTAACGTCCTCACCAGGCCGGGGAGTTGATCTGATAGCCAGACCGCAAGAGAAGTCGAACCATAAGAAGAGACTGCGGCGGAATCATTTCCCCGCCCGCAGCTCCCAAGGGAGGCAAAAGTAATGAAAGTCAAACGGGCAATGCTTGTACTGCTGGCCGCCGCCACAACCACAGTGGTGGGTGCTTGCAGCAAGGACGACAAGGCGGGAGAATCTCCAGCCGCCACGGCCAGTCCGGCAGCATCGGGCGCAGCTGCGACCCCCACACCGGGTGCATCGAGCAGCACCGGGCTGGACCACTCCAAGACGCTGAAGCTTACGGTGTTCTCCACCACGGCCAACTACGCCGGACCCCAAATCGGCTGGTTTGCCAAAACCATCAAGGATAAGTTCAACATCGAGATGGATATTGTAGCCTCCAACCTGACCGGCGGCGACACCAAGATATCCGCCATGATGGCGTCTGGCAACCTGGGCGACATTATTGTGTTCGGGGATGACAAGAACCACTATCCCAATGCCATCAAGGGCAATCTGCTGCTGGACTGGACCAAGGACGGCCTGCTGGACAAGTACGGCGGAGATATTGTGAAAACCTTCCCCAAGGCAATCCAGAAAGCCAAGGTAGCCTTTGGCGGAGGTTCGGCGGTCTACGGCATCGGCAACAACGTGGCGACCAACCCCACCGGACCCTCGGAAGGCAAGGATATGACCTGGGGACCGGACCTGCGCTGGGACCTGTACCAGAAGGCCGGGGCACCTGCCATCAATTCCGTGGACGACTATCTCTCCGTACTTAAGAAGATGCAGGAGCTGGAGCCCAAAACCGCACAAGGCAAAAAAACCTACGCCTTCTCCCTCTGGTCCGACTGGGACGGCAACTACAAGATGACCCTGGCCAAGCAATTTGCCAATATGTTCGGCTATGATGAAATTCCCGAAACCGCTGTTTACGTCAAAGCGGACGAAGAGAAATATTATGATTTTCTCTCTGAGGAAAGCTGGTACATGAAATCCCTGAAGCTCTATTTCCAAGCCAATCAGCAGGGCCTTCTGGACCCGGACTCCCTGACCCAGAAATTCGATGATGTGGTGGCCAAATACAAGGAGGGGCGTGTCCTGTTCTCCTGGTTCCCGTGGCTGGGCGCCGCCAACTACAACACGCCGGAGCGCACGGCGGAGGGCAAGGGTTTTGCACTGGTCCCCTTCAAGGGGGAGCTGATGTATTCTACCGGCTTTAACGTTTACGGCGGCAACGGCATTATCGCCATTGGGTCCAAGGCCAAGGAGCCGGCCCGGATTATGGAATTTATCAATTGGATGTACACCCCGGAAGGCGCCATGCTGTCGGCAGGCAGCGGTACCGCCATTCCCAACGGGCCGAAGGGGCTTACCTGGGATATTAACGCCAGCGGCAAGCCGGTCATTACCGATTTTGGCTGGAAAGCCTTCGCCGACCAGCAGGGTACGAAAATTCCCGAGGATTACGGCGGCGGCGACTTCTATTACGGCTCCAACCAGATGAACTTCTCCTTTGTGGTGCCGGCCATGGTAAACCCGCAGACTAATGAGCCTTACGACCACAATTTGTGGAAAACCACACTGGAGCGCAACCCCAACAAGCTGGAAAGCTCCTGGCGTGAAAAAATGGGCGTGTTGACGGCCAAGGAATATTTCGAGAAGAACAAGCAGCTCGCCGTTGCGCCCCAAGGCTTCACCGGCAAGGAGCCGCTCACCATGGACAAAACGCTGGAGCAGAAGAACAAGCAAATCGGCACCGTGATTCAGCAGATGTCCTGGAAGATGGTGTTCGCCAAGGATCAGGCCGAATACGACAAGCTGAACAAAGAAATGCATGACAAGGTAAACGGGCTGGGCTACGCCGAGGTGCTGGACTTCTCCGTCAAAAAAGCGCAGGAGCTGTTTGAAGCCCGCAAAAGCGTAAAATAAGCTGCAAGCGTAAACCCTCTGGAAGATCAGATCCCGGCGATGTCCGGTCCGTCTGATCTTCTATATTTTCCACCATATTCCATATAAAGTGTGGTATTCTGAAGCCAGGGGCTGTCTTACAACACCGAAGGGAGTTAACGGGATGAACATCAGGCGCAGACGTGCGGGTCCGTCCCGCCCGCGGGTGAAGTCCTTAAGGAAGGTATTGATTTGGCATTTCCTGGCCGCAGCACTGCTTCCCCTGATTGTGACAGGCGGCGCCGCTTATTATTCCATCTATTCCATTCTCTCCGGCAAGATCGCCGGGGGGATTCATGCAGGATTGGAGCAGCAAGCCTACAGGTTGGAGAATGCCTTCGATAATCTGGATTACGCCTCCAAGCAATTTGCCCTGGATGGACAGATTGTCGGCGAATTGTCCGAGTTCCTGCAGGAGCGGCAGATTTACCGCAAAGCCCAGCTCATGACCTCCATTACGGAGAAAATCAACCTTGTGAATTTTACCAACCCCTATATCGGGCTTACGGCTTATCTGGCTCCGGAAACCAGAGAACAGGTGCTGTTTACTAGCCTGAGCGCCCGCAAGGATTTCCGGTTTGAGACGCTCCCCCTCTTCATGCACTACAATGGAGCGGATTATTACGGCCCCCATCCCACTATGTATGCCGCCGGAGACAGCCGGGTTTTGTCGGAGCGCCGGGCGGTGATGGTGGACGGGGTTCCGGTCTATATCTATCTGGAGACCAACTATAGTCTGCTGCGCCGGATTTTCGGCCAGGACAGCTACGGGATGAAGATGCAGCATCTGCTTATCAGCCAGGATGGAGCCAATGTGTATGCCGTAAACGGGGAACTTCCCGGTGACATGGCCCAGGCGGCTGCACGCTCCTCCGGAAGCGCCCACGAAAAATGGGGCGGCTACCACCTGTTCCGCTATTCCAGCCCCCAAGGCTGGCAGCTGGTTGCCGCTGTGAAAAACGGGGTGTTCAACCGGGAAATTTACAGCTGGGTGCTCAAGCTGGCGGTACTGGCGGTGCTGGCTTTGCTGTTCGCCGTTGCCCTGGGCGTGCTGGTCTGGCGGCGGATGTATGCGCCCCTGCGTAAGCTGAACCAGGAGATCAGCAGCATGGCGGAAAATGTAACCGCTCCCGTATCCTACACCCAAGTGGAGGAGTTCGATTATGTGCTGGGCAACTTCCAGCAGATGAAGGAGCGGATCAATGAGCTGATTCACGCCATAGCGCAGAATGAGAAGCAGAAGCGGCAGTTTGAGGTGGAAAAGCTGCTGAGCCAGATTAATCCGCATTTTTTGCATAATACCCTCAATACAGTCCAGTGGCTGGCCCGCATGAACGGGCAGCGGGACATTGACCGCCTGGTGATGCTTCTGGTGAAGGTGCTGCAATATAACCTGGGCAAAAACAGTCTGATCGTAACCATCCGGGAGGAGGTGGAGGCCATCCGCAATTATATGGAGCTTCAACGCATCCGGTATGATTACGAATTCGACTTCCGGGTGGAGGCTGATCCGGATGCTCTCCAGGCAGCGGTTCCCCGGTTTCTTTTGCAGCCACTGGTAGAGAATTCTATCTATCATGGAATAAACGATCACGGACGGGTGGAGCTTCTTATCGCCAAACAAGGAGAAACCCGGATTTTGCTGCAGGTAAAAGACAACGGCGCGGGTATGAGCGAGGAGGAGGTAGCCGGGCTGCTGTCCGGCGTTTCGTCGGAATCCAAAGGTCTGGGCATCGGGTTTCCGTATGTGTCCCGCATGCTCCACACCTATTTTGGTCCGGAGATGAAGCTGGATATCCAAAGCCGGCCGGACCAGGGCACCACCGTCAGCATTCTCATTCCCCGGAAGCGAAAGGAGGAGCTGGATGATTCGAGCGGCAGTTGTGGATGACGAGCGTCTGGTGCGGAAGGGGTTTATGTCCTTGATCGATTGGGCGGCCTTCGGCGTGGAAATGGTGGGGGAGGCCGGAGACGGCAGGGAAGCGCTGCGGCTGGTGGAGTCGGAGGAGATTGATTTGCTCTTCGTGGATATTTCCATGCCGGTAATGTCAGGCTTCGAGCTGATCCGCCGCCTCCGGGAGCTTCATCCCCATGTTCATTCCGTCGTGCTGACCTGCCACCATGAATTCGAATATGTGCAGGAGGCTTTGCGGCTGGGAGCCGTGGACTATATCGTGAAGACACTTTTGGATATGGAAAAAGCGGATGAAACCATCGGCCGGATTATGGCCCGCTTGAGCTGGGAAGAGAGGTTCCGCAGCAGCGGGCAGCGGGAGGAAGGGGACCGGTTTAGCTCCGATAAGGCGGTGGTTTATCTTGCGCTGGAACCCGATGGCAACCATGAACTGCTGTATTCCCTCCGAACCGCGGCCCGCCCGTTGGATGAACGAGGGAATATTTGGATTTCCCCCCTGCGCCAGGGCTTCGGACTGGAGGAGGCGCGGCAGGAGGTCCGGGAGCGATTGGGCACGAGGTGGATGACGGCTGTTCTTACGGGCGTGCAGGGGGTGGCAATGGCGGAGGCCGCCGAAGAATGCTCTGCCAGGCTTGGGCAGGCCCTGTTCTACCATCCCGAGGGGCATATGCCTCTGGTGATGCTGCCGTACCGGGAGCTGCTGGCGGCGGTGCTCCATGATCGGGAGGAGGCGGATGAGGTGCTGGAGCAAGGGGCCGAGCTGGCCTGGACCCTTGGCTCCGCCGAGCGGGCCCGCTTCCTGGAGCTGTTGTCCAGGCAGAAGCCCCATTATTCGCTGGTGCTTGCCTTTTGCCGGCGGCTGCTGGCAGACTGGGGCCCTTTCCTGTCGGACCCGGAGGAGCTGGCGGCGCTGGAATCCGTCCTTCCCGACTGCCGCAGCTTAACGCTGCTGAAGGGCTGGCTGCGGCGGTTTGCGGACCTGGCGGCCGGGCGGATGCTGGAGCTTGGTTTTACCCGGGAGGTGATGCAGTGTATGTTCCGGGCAGTGTGCCGGATGAGGAGCGACCTTGGCCGGAAGCTCAACCAGAATGGGGTAGCCGCCTCCGTGGGCATGAGCCGCAGCTACTTCAGCCAATGTTATGCCCGCTTCGCCGGCATTCCCTTCGGAGAGAGCCTGCGGGGCATGCGGCTGGATCACGCCCGGTTTCTGCTGCTGCATACGGAGCTGCCGGTATGGGAGATCGCCGGGCGCTCCGGGTTTGAGGATGAGCGTTATTTCGGCAGGCTGTTCCGTGAATCTACCGGTTTTTTGCCCAGTGAATTCAGGATGAAAGGAGGAGAGAAATGATGAAACCATCCTGGCCGGGCAGGATCAAATGGCGTATAGCGGCAGCGGTGCTGCTGGCGGCTGCGTTGGCTGCGGCTTCCGGCTGCCGTGGAGAGGATGCTGCGACCGACGCAGCCGTCCGCCCGGAATCTTCAGCGGCCGCCTCCGAGCCGGAGGCTTATGGCCACTCCGCCAAGCCGGTCAGCCTCCGCATCGGCTTCAAAATTCCGGACTCCCACCTGATGGCGGGGGACAGCAATGACAATAACCCGGTAACCCGGTATTTGGAGAGTATTACGAACATCCGCATCAGCCACTACTGGGAGGCTAAGGGGGAGGAGGCGTATTCCCAGCGGGTGCGGATGGCCGTGGACAGCAAGGATATGCCGGACGCCATGGTGGTGGACCGGGAGCAGCTGGAGCGGCTGGTCACCGGCGGGATGGTGGAGGACCTGACGGAGGTATTCAGCCGGTACGGCTCTTCCCTGGTCAAGGACATGTACCGCTCCACCGGGGACGAAGTTCTGGCGGAGGCTTCCCGAGAGGGGCGGCTTTACGGGCTGCCCAATGTAGCGCTGCAGGCGGATTCCGCCACACTTCTGTGGGTGCGGCAGGATTGGCTGAACCGGCTGAATCTCAGTCCCCCGGAAACGCTGGAGGACATCGAGCGGATCGCCCGGGCTTTTGTGGAGCGGGACCCGGATGGCAACGGCAAGCGGGATACGGTGGGTATCAGCGGCTACCGCAACATTGTGTACGGGCAGAAGCCACGCATCAACGGCTTCGATTCGGTGTTCAACGCCTTCGGCGCATATCCGGGCAATTGGGTCCGGGACAGCGGGGGAGAGCTCATCTACGGCTCTGTTGCCCCGGAGGCCAAACACGCGTTGACCCTGCTTGCGGATTGGTACAAACGCGGGCTGATCGATCCGGATTTCCCCCTGTACCAGGAAACCCAGGAGCCTATTGTGGCCAGTAAGGCGGGCATTTTCTTCGGGCCTTGGTGGATGCCCTATTTTCCGCTATCGGATGCTGTCCGCATCAATGTAAACGCGGAGTGGCGGGCGTATGCCGCTCCGTTGGATGCCCAGGGCCGCTTCATCATTCACAGCGCCCCGGCTACCGACCGTTTTCTGGTGGTCCGCAAGGGCTATGAGCATCCGGAGGCGGTGGTGAAGCTGGTCAACGCTTTTACAAGGCTGGAGCGCCGGCAGGACCCGAATGAAGCGGCCAAATCATTGGATGATTTCTCCGCCAAAACGGGCATTCAGCCCCGGGCGTATTATCCGTTTGATTTGCTGATCGACTATGCCGATGCCATTGAAACCCATTATGCGGACCTCCAGCAGGCGCTCCACGGTAAAATCGACCCTGGCAGGCTGGAGCCGGAAGCCCGTTTGCTTTATGACAAGTGGAACCTGGAGTCGGCTCAGCCCAAGAAGGATCTGGAGGGCTGGAAAGCGGTAAATGCATATAAGTACGGGGTTGGGGTGCTGGCTTCCACACCCGGTGTGAGGGTGAAAAGCGCCTTTTATGGGATCACCCCATCCATGCCGGGCAAGTGGAGCGAGCTGCAGCGGATGGAAAATGAGGCGTTCCTGAAAATGATTGTCGGCGATTCGCCGCTGGAGGAGTTCGGCCGCTTCGTGAAGGAGTGGGAGCTGGCCGGTGGTGCCCAAATTACGGAGGAGGTGCGTCAGGCGGTTGCGGTGGATACGGAAGGGAAATTGCGGTAATATGGATGGCATAGAAAAAGCTTGCTGCAAGTCAGGAGGGAGAGACTATGCCGGAAGTAGAGATGCC
>JAEWMH010000049.1 GCA_023393235.1 Bacillota bacterium
GGGTAAGGGAATTCCGGATCGTCCAACGGGACAGGCAGACCAAACTCCAATTGGCCCACCACCAGATCCTCCTTGCCGTCGTGATTCAGATCCACCCACAGCGGCACTGAATTATGTCCGCCCACAAGCGCCTTGGTATTCACCTGGTTGGAGGTGGCCCCGTTCACCGTTCCTTGCTTCGTATAGCTTCCGCCGGGGGAACGGATGTACACCGTAATATCCCCGTCCTGGCTGCCTGTTACAATATCCGGCACGCCGTCTCCGTTCATATCGCGGATAGCAGGGGCGGCATAATGTGCGGAATGGGTGAAGAGAAGCTGTCCCTTTTCCCATTGGCCCGGTTTGCCAGGTACTCCACGGTAGCCGTAGATCCGGCCCAGGCCGTCACCGACCACCAGATCCAGCGTGCCGTCTCCATCATAATCTCCAAGGGCAGGCGCCGCATAGCTTTCCACCCGCATCTCCACACCGCCTGCCCGAATGGGAACCGGCTCGGTGAAGCGAAGGTTCTGCTTGCCGTAAGCCACCCATACCCGGCCATCCTTGTCACCCACGATCAGATCCATGATACCGTCTCCGTTCAGGTCCCCCAAAGCTGGGGCTGAATAACCGGAGGGAAGCTGCAGGGTCTTGCCGGAAATGCTCAGGAGCGGCTCCTTTTTGCCGAAGGCATCGGGAGCAGCCAACCCATCCGGAAGCGGCTGGCCGGCATAATCCTCGGGGCGGCTCCCCAAATTGCGGAAGAGATACAGCTGCCCATCGGCGCTGCCAACCACCAGATCCGCCCGCCCGTCCCTGTCCAGGTCAACCAACGCCGGATAAGCCCGGTACGGGTTATCCAGCTTGTCGCCCAGTTGGGTGGGGACGGGGTATTTCTTCAGGGTCAGCGTCCTGCCTTCACTGGCCAAGCGCACGCCGCTTCCATAGAAGGAATTCTCCAGCTGCCCGATAAACGCAGGCTCCCGGCTGCTGCCTGTATTGAGATGTATGGTCAGATTCTCAAACCACTCATTCCACTCGTAGGAGGAGCGGACAATAGAGAAGGACGGGATCTGGTTGTACTTGCGCAGCAGCTCGGTCCATTGAATCCCCTCATCATGGAAATAGGCGCTGGCCACCTCAAAGTGGTTCTGGTACGCCATAGCCGGACGTCCGTAAGGACCATGAATCTTGGTGACGCTGTACCCCAGCTTTTCCTTGGACACATAGTCCAAATACGCATTGCGCAGCTGGTAGTTGGCGGTGGCAAAGGCAAATTGGAAGTAAGGCTGAAGGGGAGCCTCATTTTTGAACCGGAAATATGTACCGCCTTGGGTCAACTGGTAGCTGCCGGCGGCCAGCTTTTGCTTCTCGGCAAAGCCCTTCTCCGGATCCATCCCGCTGGCCAAATCGAAGCCTGTAATATAATAGTGGGTGGGCAAAAGGGCGCTGGACCATAACACGGTTCCTTTGCCGTAACGGTTGGCGGTCATCACACTGGCGCCGTTCATGCGCACCAGGGTTTCCGCTGTGGTAGGCTTCAAGCCATATCCCCAGTCGTAGCCGGGCAAGGCATTCAATTGGCCGTTGGCCGGCTGGCTGTCCGTCATCTGGTTCTGGCTGGCGAAGCTATCCACGAACAGCCGGAAAACCTGCTGCATGTTTTGCAGATGAAGGTCGACGTCCGGATATTCAAAGGAAATCTCCGTGGGCGAGCCCATCCGCACCAGCTCCAAGCCTCCCAGGAGGGTGGTGGGGAAGTCTGCGGCAAAATCATTTTCAAGGAACAGATGACCGCCTTGCTCCACGTACCGGGACAGCTTCTCCACAGCGCCGGTGAGCTCGGGCGTCGCTTTCAGATTGTAGTCCAAATAAATGGAATCATACCGGTTTAACTGCCGCTGGCTTAACTCTGCCAAGGGATGTTTCGACATGCTCGCGTTGGCGGCCAGGGTCTGGCTGAAATGATCGTAAGCGGCCTGGTCGAAACCATCCGCGCTTACGGCGAACAGGAGGGTAACCCGCTCCTCCCGCTGTATGAAGAACAAGGCGCACACGGACACAACAAGAAGCGCCAGCAGCATGGCGATGGTCAATTTGGCTGCTTTAGTCGCTTTCAAGGGACACTCCTAACTGTTGCTTTTTAGTTAACTTGCGGCTGCCTGGATTGAACCGGGCAATAAAAGTAGTATAGCATTTTTCGCGAATGATGTTAACCTTCGTCGGATCGTCCCGGCCCCTTATCCCTGGCCTTGACATACCTGCCGCAGGTGCTAAGATGGGGGTAAGGCCTCTATATCCTATAGGGGCCTTCTATTTCTATTGAAGGAGGAAAGCGCGATGATGATGCCCAAACAAGACATGATCCGGTCCAAGATGCTTTATTTAGGAGGTGATATCTACTATGAGCCCTAGAGTCAAGGAGAGTGTATGGCGCGAGTTTTTTGTCCGTCAACTCATTATGTTCGATGATGAGCGCGCAAGGTTTCTTGACGCGTATTTTCCCGATTTCGGAAACGGGCGGTCCCAAGCGGATCAGCTGCTGTCCGACTATACGCAAGACCTGCGGCAGCAGCTGGCGGTGGGAGAAGAAGGCTGGTGCGGGAAGGTGCTCATCGGCAGCTGCGTATTGATCTCCTACTTGGACGATATGTCCACGGACACGCTGACCATTGTCAGTCCTCATCATGCGGTCCTCCCGGAGGACGGTTCCGGAGAATGCCCGGTTTCCTTCCTGTCCCCCATGGGAAAGCAGCTTCTCATGAAGCCGTGCGGGGAGCTTGTCCATGTGCAAACTCCTTCCGGCCGGCTTCCTGTAAGAATTGAGCAGATCAGTCTGTCCGAAGCTGCTCTTGCAGCAGCAGGAGAAGGAGAGCAGCAGGCGCTCTAGAGGAAGCGGTTTGTCTGTATCAATTAAGCAAGCCCATGGTCAGTTGGGCGCAGGAATTGAACTTATATGCAATTAAAACCCGGCCATGTGCCGGGTTTTTCTATGGGTGGGGAGGTGTAGGAAAGCCGCTCAAAAGGCGCTTTCCACTTCCTTTTTTTCATGGTCAGACGGAGAAGGCAAACATTCGTTCGAGAACAAATATTCCACGGTTACATGCAATGCTGAGGCAATCCGTTCAATATTCAGCAGGCTGACATTGCGCCCTCCGCGCTCCATGCTGCTGATATAGGTGCGATCCAATCCAGAGCGTTCCGCCAAACATTCCTGGGAAACGCCGCTTCGGGTCCGCAACGTTTTGACACGACGCCCAAAATCTTTACGGATATCCATGGGTGCCCCTCCCCCTTAAGATGATTATTGTCGATTATAACAGAAAAAAGGAGAATTGAGGATGAAAATTCCAATATTCATCACACTTGTGACTTATAGTCCGTGGAAAAAGCTGGGCGGGGCGTTTACGATGTTTCCGTTCATTAATTTCCATCACGCGTAGAACACAAGAGATTGGGAGGAGCGGTATCATGTCGAAACGAGCTTCAAAATGGATGTCTTTGCTGCTATTGGTCAGCTTGGCAGTCACAACGGTTGGGGGCCATCTTTCTGTTGCCAATGCCCAAGCGGCAGGTACATCCGTAGAAAAAATAAGTACGCCGTCTAGCCGCGGCACTGGATTGTATCCGGACGCGCAGGAGCATTGGGCTCAGGCGGCAATCGCAGAGTGGAGCGGGTATGGTGTCATTCAGGGTTATGAAAGCGGATTGTTCCAGCCGGATGCTCCTGTCAGCCGGGCGGAATTCGCAGCCCTTATTCAGAATATCGTGAAGTATGCGGAGCAAGGATCGAACCCCTTCTCCGATGTACAGAAGGACCAATGGTTCTACGAGGCTGTTCTCAAGCTCCATAAGGCGGGTGTCATGGAGGGGGCAGATGGAAAAGCCAATCCCCAGCAGCATGTAACCCGGCAGGAGGCTGCCGTACTGGCAGCGCGGGCTTTCCATATGGAGACAACCGGAGGGCGGACTGCGTTTGCAGACGATGCAGCCATTGCCCCATGGGCCAAGGGAGCGGTAAGCGCATTGGCGTCCCGATCCATTCTTCAGGGACAGCCGGACGGAACCTTCCGGCCCAATGCGGATTTAACACGGGCGGAGGCAGTGGCATTGTTCGATCAGCTGCTGGCAAAGCTGTATGTGCAAGCCGGGGAGTACACTGGAGATACAGCCGGGAATGTTCTGGTTAATGCTCCAGGCACAGTGCTCCGGAATGCCAATATAAACGGAGATCTGTACATCGCTCCGGGTGTGGGCGATGGGGAAGTAACGCTTGATGGGGTAACGGTATCCGGAGCTGTTTATGTTCAAGGTGGCGGCGAGCACTCCATCATTCTTCATAACGCGAAGGTAATGGGTGCTGTAGTTGTCAATAAATACGACGGCAAGGTCCGGCTGTTAGCCACAGGTACGACTACCGTAGCATCTACGGTGCTCAAAAGCGGAGCGCTGCTGGTTACGGACGGGCTGACCGGTGCTGGGTTCCAAACAGTAACCATTACTGCCGGTGTTCCCGCAGGTCAGAGCATTAAGCTGGACGGTTCCTTTGGCAAGGTAATCAACCAAGCCCCAGAAGCGAAGATTACGGCAAACGGCAGCATTAAGGAATTTGTGGCCGAGGTTAATACCCAGTTATCTGGCGATGCCAAACTGGACAAGGTGACACAAAAGGAAGGTGTTTCCGCGACTCTTAACGATAAGCCGATTAGTTCCGGTGGACCCAGTGGCACTGTACCGGGTGGCCCAGGGGGAGGCGGCTCCAATTCCAGCAATCCCGGAAGCGGCAATTCAGATGGTGGCAGCACAGTGCCCGTATCCAACGTAACTCTTGACGTTGAGACGTTTACCCTGAATGTGGGCCAGCAAAAGCAACTGACAGCAACAGTTTCCCCTGCCAACGCAAGCAGCAAGGCAGTAACCTGGAAAGTTTTTGATGATAGCTCAGACGTAGTGACTGTAAGCACCGAAGGTTTGGTTACGGCCAAGGCTCCGGGTACGAAGAAAATTGAGGTTACCACTGCCAATGGCGGCTTTAAGGCGGTAGCCAGCGTGACCGTCAACCAGCTTGCGCTGGGTGTGAAGGTGACGGCTTTTACAGGCAGTGTTGTCGATTCCTCTGCGGAAATCGACGGTGTTCTCCGGGAGAACAGCTCCCGGGTGACGGTGTCGGAGACGGTCTATGCCTTCGGACATGAGCATGCATTTTATTCCGCTATCACTTCCCATCAGCCTCTGCTTCCCACCACAGTGGGCCATGCGGTGTATGCTGTTATCACCCTGGTGGACGGGGCCGGCCAGCCTTTGACCAATACGGAGGGGCTCAATGTTACAGTGAATGGGGCAACCTACCATCCCCAGTATGGGGCAGGTTTAGCCGACAGTTATAAGCAGGGCAGCTTCTTATTCCTTGTCCAGGGCGGCGAGCCGGAAGCTATTCAAAAATATCAGCTTCGTTTTACCCAGGAAAGTGTTGGAGAAGCCAATCTTACCCTGGTATACCGTCCTGAGGGAACCCCCGTATTGACCGGCTTTGATGTGGAAGGGGAAGGAAGCGTGGGTGAAACTTTGGCCATCCGCAATATCCGGTACCATCAGGCGGACCAAGCTGTTGGACGGTTGTCCTATGCCTGGTACCGCTCTTCTAGTCCTCAAGGGCCGTATGTTCGGATCGGCAGTGATGACCGGTATGTGGTCACTCCCGAGGACGCCGACGGTTATATTGTCGCAGCGGTTTCTACGGATGAACAAACAGCCAGCGGCAGCATAACCGGTACACCTCTAAAGATTGCGCAATTAGGAGAAACCTCGATTATTGAGGCAAAAGCCATTGGTCTGCGGAAGGTAGAAGTCAAGTTCAGCAAGGCGGTTGACCCTGCTTTGGCAAAGCTGACTCTTACGAAAGGTGATGCAAATATTGCAACACGGGTGTTCTTTTCTCAAGAAGGCACCTCCGCTGTTTTGGAGCTGGTGGAGTTGAAGCTGACGGAGGGCTCCTACCAGGTTGCCTTCGGCGGACTGCCTGCCGGGGAAATGGGAGTCAGGACAGCGGCCTTCATGGCCAAGAATGAGATCTTGACTAGAATCGCATTTGTTACCGACGGCGAACATCTTGCTGCGGCCAACCCGGTTATCGTCCGGTTGAAGGCCATCAACCAATATGGAGAAAATGCATCCTTCCCGGTTTCCGCTTATACGGTAACTGCACAGAGTGAGGTTGTACCGAGTCTGATTAAGAATATCAAGAGGGACCGGACCGGTGAACTGAGGATTTATCTGGATACCAGCGATGACCGGATTGTTCCGGAAACAGATAAGATTGCCGTCACCGTCTCTCATGCGGATTCAGGCACTACCGTTTCGAAGAGCTTCGTGAAGGGGATCGAACCTTTTGCCAGTAAAGTGGAGCTGGGAAGAGTGGTATATTCCAATGGCGGGAATACCCTGGGGAAGGCCGGGGAGTCTGCGGTGTGGGATATTATCGTTTACGATCAATACGGTAATCTGATGCCGATGGAGTTTTCGACTGGCTCCACAGGAGGTGGAGAAAGTCTGGCCCAAAGAACCTCTGCTATTCTCACTCCTTATGAACAAAAACTAAGTGTCAAAGTGGGGGACAGCAATCAGGACGGCATTCTTGATACACAGGTTACCTTGAATGGAAATCTGGACAAATCCGGTGAGTTCAAATTGAACGTTTATTGCGGAGCAGCTGTCGGCACAACCAGCTTCAATGTAAAAGCGGCTAAAATGGTGACCAAGCTTGAGATCGGTGAACCCGTCACCCCGATTGCAGCAGGGGATCTCGAGGCCTACATCCCTTTAAAGGCCTTCGATGCCGACGGTAATCAGTTAAGTGTGGAGGAACTGACCTACCCCGAGAATATCAGCAGAATCACCCTTAGCGCTTCTGCTGCCTCTGCTGCTATTGAGGAGTCTGGGCCCCAAAAAGGGATGCTTAAGTTGTACGGATTTTCCGGGGTGCCGCTGGCTAAAATCTATGTTGTTGCTGGAATCTTCACACTGAATGTGAACGAGATGGTAACGAAAGAGTATACGATTTCGCAAGCCCGTATTCCGGACACGATTCAAGTGCTGACGGAGCCGGCTCCTTATTTGGCGGCCGGGGCCGAGACCTCCATTAAGGTATCCATTTACGACCAGTATGGGAAACTGCTAAAGAACTTCATGAACATAAATCATGCCGGAGGAGTAACGGACTCATACCAAAACGCGGCCAAGTTGTATCGGCTGGCTGTGACCAGTACCGTCAGCAATGGATCGGTTTATTTTAATAATTATGATGCTCCATCTGCTTTTGAAGGGAATACCGCCTACTACATGGGGAGCGATGTGTCTAAGGTCAGCGGTATGGAGAGAAGGTTTTCTTCTCAGTGGGCCGATCCAATAGGTTATGCATCTGTGAGATACGCACTGGAGGTATCCACGGATGGCGGAGCCACTTGGTCTGAACTAACGGTCACCCAAAGAAAAGTGAATGCCTTGGATCCCTCGCGGGAGTTGAATTACACCGTTTCCCCGTTGGGCGAGCTGTTCAGCGCGATTTCCAGCTCTACTGAAAATGACAAGGGGCCTAAGACTATTCGCCAAGTCCCTTACAGTTCTAGTGAAACCTTAACCTTAACGGAGCAGCTTAATCCTGTGGAAAGCCGTATGGCCCGGGAAGTGGTGATTACCGCCAAGGACACGGCAGGAAACACGGTGGCGATTCCTAAGCTAATCAAGTCCTTAACCCCTGCTGACCCCTCCATCGTCAAAACGGGGGTGACCGGCAGCACAGCTTCATCATTTGTCTCTCAAGACCACCGCGGTTACGTGTTGGGGAACAAAGCGGGCACTACATCTCTGGACGTTACGCTTATGGCCGTGAATGGAGAGCTGCGGACGGAGAAGGCGGTCGTGACTGTGAAGGATGATCCCATCACGGTGGCTGATTTTACGGCTACTAGTACACTCCGGACCAATCTGAATGGTAATTTGGGAGAAGATAATGTGTTTACCTTATTCGGGCTGAAGGTGACGGACAACTATGGCAGAGTTTACAACAGCCAGATGCTGCAAAAGTATAATTACTTATTCGGCATTACATTTTCTGTGAAGTCGATTCGCCTGGATTCCACTTCTTCAGGAAATCATCCACAACCGGTTGTAATCGACCAATTTGGTAACATATACAATCACTCCAATGCTCGTTCGTTCGAAATTACCGCGACCACAGCATCCGGCAAGTCTGTAACCTTGTATGTGACCCGGCAGTATTAATGCGGGAATGGATTGAGACTGTGTTGGTTTCTAACGGCGGTGAGCGCCGCTATTCTGGCTAAAAGGTGCCTTTTGAAAATCTAACGGAAGCAGACGCCGCTATTTCCATCATTTTAGTCGGTATATGGGCAAAATGGGGGGAATAGCGGCGCTGGAGTCCGTTAGATTGCAGGGGAAGGCCATTTCGGGGAAATAGCGGCTGTGGTGTCCGTTAGCCCAGCTTAGGAGTCACCGCGGTTGCGTCAGAAGCGAATGGAGTAGGGGATATCCGCCAAACGAGAAAAAGCCGTCAGCGACGGCTTTTTCTATTCTATGCGGGTGATGAGAAGAGTCTGTGTCTTCCGCCAATACTTGGCCGAATGGGACACGGACGCGCGTCCGGGCGTACCTTGCTGCGCCGGGGCACTGCCGGACGATCGAACCCTGGGGGTTCGCTTCCCATACAAAGAAAAAAGCCGTCAGCGACGGCTTCTTTCTTTTCAAGTGGGTGATGGGAATACTCCGTGTCTTCCGGCTAATACTTGGCCGAATGTGACGCGGACGCGCGTTTGAGGGCTCACTCCACTAGGCTGGAGCTCGCAAGCGGTCGAACCCTGGGGGTTCGCTTCCCATACAACAAAAAAACCGTCTGACGACGGTTTTTTTGTTAAGCGGGTGATGGGAATCGAACCCACGCTACCAGCTTGGAAGGCTGGAGTTCTACCATTGAACTACACCCGCATCCTATAATGAATACCGGTGAGAGGACTCGAACCTCCACGGTTTCCCTCTCGATTTTGAGTCGAGCGCGTCTGCCATTCCGCCACACCGGCATAAAAACAAAAAAGCGGACGAAGGGATTCGAACCCTCGACCCTCGCCTTGGCAAGGCGATGCTCTACCACTGAGCCACGTCCGCATGCTACAAATGAAATTCTGTCGTTTTAGCGACGAATTTGATTATAGCATCATCCTGGCTGATGCGCAAGAGGGAAATGAAAGAATTTGTCCGAGAACACAAAACCCGCCTGATCGGAGATGTCCGTCAGACGGGTTAATAGTAAAGGGTGGTTTTAGCTAGGCACCGACAGAACGGCGCAGACCGGATAGTGGTCCGACGGATACCGGCCTTCGTACCTGTCCCGGTCCACCCGCACAGCTTCCGCGTTAACCGCAGGAGAGGTGAAGATGTAGTCAATGGGCAATCCATCCTCGCCGCCCTGGAAATCATGGAAGGTCCGGCCGGGACTGGTCTCCGGTGGGCCGGGAGGCAATATGGCATACGCGTTCCGGTAGCCCGCCTGCTCCAACCCGAGAATCACCGGATGATCCGGCTCCACATTCAGGTCTCCTGCTAGAAGCAGGGGTGTTTCCGGAGCAGCCTGCCTAAAGCTCTCCATGCGTTTGCGGATCAGCTCCATACCCTTGATTTGAGCCTCGCCGCTGATATGGTCCAGATGGGTATTAAACACAGCAATTTCACGGCCGTTCTCCAACCCCTGGAGCCGAACCCAAGTACACATACGTGGGAAACTTGTGTCCCAGCTTAACGTTCCCAGCACTTCCGGCTCCTCCGACAGGCTAAAATGCCCTGCCTCCAGGAGCAGCCATTTCCCTGCATCATAGAACACGGCACAATGCTCATCCTCGCGCCCTCCCCGGCGCCCTTCGCCGATCCACCGGTACCCGGGCAGCTCCGACTGCAAGTCCTGCAGCATGCCGTAACGCCCTTCCTGTGTACACAGAATATCCGGCTGCTCGCGGAGAACCGCCTGTGCCGCCGCACGGACGCGGCGGGTCCAGACATTGTCGCCGTCAGACTCCGCCATAATCCGGAGGTTAAAGGTCATCGCCTTCAACTTTGTCATATGTGCCATCTCCTTTTTGATGCTTCAGAAAGCATCCGGTGGGACTGCTTGCCGCTGCCGTTGATACTGTTGAAATGGATACGCCGGCCAATTAGAGAAGACGCTGCTGAGCGCTCCATAGTTCTGACTAGCCGGAAATCTGGGATCAATCCTACTCCACCTGCCCAAAATCCTTGGGCGGCCAGACCCGCAGCACCGCCTTGCCCTCAATGCTCGTTAAGGCGATGGGGCCCAATTGGCGGCTGTCGGTGCTTCTTTCCCGGTTGTCGCCCATCACAAACACATGCCCTTCGGGAACGGTATACGGCACGGATAAACCGGCGGCGTAGGTGGTTCCTTTGACATACGGCTCCTCCAGCAGCTCTCCGTTTACATATACGCGGCCGTTCTTCATATCAATGACATCACCCGGCAGCCCGATCAGCCGTTTTACGAGACGATCTTTATACTCCGGTCCGTCAATAACCACAATATCCCCGTGTTCCGGCCCGTGAAACCGGTAGGACAGCTTATCTTCAATTAAACGCTGTCCCTCATACAACGTGGCCTGCATGGAAATGCTGCGTACCTCAGTTTGTGCGAAGGCATAATTTTGAATGAGCATGTTGGCAAGAAATGCTGCCGGAAGAATCCAAACCCATCCCAAAATCTCGCGGGTGACGCTCTTTTTGGCTGGTGCAGCTGCGGTTTGATCGTGCTTGTCCATTCTCCGAAATTCCCCTTTCCCATTAAGCTTCCAGTTATCTATACGCCCGTACAAAACGTTTTGTTGCGCCGGCTCCCAAAACAACAATAAAAAAGAAGCCTTGGTTCATCACCAGGCTTCTTCCATTATAGTGCGGTCGAGAGGACTCGATCCTCCACGAGCTTTCGCCCACTACCCCCTCAAAGTAGCGTGTCTGCCATTCCACCACGACCGCATATTCTATTAAAATCAGGCAAAACTAACAATAACATGGTGAGGGACAAAAATCAAGAAAAAGAACATGAGCCATGTAGGACTCGAACCTACGACACCCTGATTAAAAGTCAGGTGCTCTACCAACTGAGCTAATGGCTCACAAAGGAAAGGGCGATCGAAGGGAATTGAACCCTCGAGTGTCGGATCCACAAACCGATGCGTTAACCACTTCGCCACGATCGCCACAAAACAAGGTAAAAATGGTGGAGGGCGATGGATTCGAACCACCGAACCCGAAGGAAGAGATTTACAGTCTCCCGCGTTTGGCCACTTCGCTAGCCCTCCAAGGAATGGTGCCGGCTAGAGGACTTGAACCCCCAACCTACTGATTACAAGTCAGTTGCTCTACCAATTGAGCTAAACCGGCATATAAGGTACGGAGCCGACGAGATTCGAACTCGCGGTCTCCTGCGTGACAGGCAGGCATGTTAGGCCTCTACACCACGGCTCCGTATAAAACTATTGCGGGGGCAGGATTTGAACCTGCGGCCTTCGGGTTATGAGCCCGACGAGCTACCGGGCTGCTCCACCCCGCGTCGTCAAAAAAGGTATAAGCTACGGAGAGAGAGGGATTCGAACCCTCGAGACGCTTGTGACGCCTACACGATTTCCAATCGTGCTCCTTCGACCAAACTCGGACACCTCTCCATACAAGTCGAACGTTTGATATTGTAACCGACACAGCCGAAAATTACAACACCCGCGGCAAAAAAAATCTTAAAGCGCTTTACGCGTTTCTGGCCGGACCTTTAATATATCATGATGATTTTTAAATTGCAACGGAATTTTAACGAAAATATAGGAAAACCGGGGAAAACCCCTTTCTTGCCATGGAATTGCTCCGGTTGGCATGCTACACTAAAACAGTCCGGGGATAACCCGTCGGATGGAAAAAACAAGCTGATGCTTACACAGTAAGAATTGTCGCTTCACGAAGTAAGGCTTTCCTGCAGAAAGCCCTGAGGAGGAAATATATAATGTCTGTTCACATAGATCGCCAGGATGTGGAGCTGCTTGCTCCGGCAGGGGATTGGGAATGTATGCGGGCCGCGGTGGCCAATGGCGCAGATGCCGTTTATTTTGGAGTGGAAAAATTCAACGCAAGAGCGCGGGCCAATAATTTTACCATGGACGAGCTGCCGGAGATTATGGCGTTTTTGCATATGTACGGAGTGAAGGGATTCCTGACCTTTAATATTCTCGTCTTCGAAAATGAACTGGATGAAGCCCGCCAGCTGGTGGAGGCTTGTGTGGATGCGGGGGTGGATGCGGTTATTGTCCAGGACCTGGGCCTGGTGCGGATGATCCGCGAGATTTCTCCGGACTTCCCTATCCACGGCTCCACCCAAATGACCATTACCTCCGCCGAGGGAGTGGAGTTTATCAAGCCCTACGGCTTAAGCCGCGTTGTGCTGGGCCGGGAAAATAATATGAAGCAAATCCGCACCATCGGTGAAGCAGCCGTTATGCCGTTGGAAATTTTCGTGCATGGGGCCATTTGCGTTTCGTACTCCGGGCAGTGCCTGACCAGTGAAATGTGGGGCGGCCGCTCCGCCAACCGGGGCGAGTGTGCCCAAGCCTGCCGGCTGCCCTATGATCTGGAGGTAGACGGTGATGTGAAGCCTATGGGGGATGTGGCGTATCTGCTGTCCCCGAAGGACTTGGCTGCGCTGGAGCTGGTGCCGGAGCTGATCGAAGCGGGGGTTTCCTCCTTCAAGATCGAAGGACGGATGAAAAGCCCGGAATATGTAGCCAATGTCACCTCCAAATACAGAGCCGCCATTGACCGGCATCTGGAAGGCAAGCCTGTAGAGCCTACCGTAGAGGAAATGCGGGAGCTGGAGCAAAGCTTTTCCAGAGGATTCACGCACGGGTTCCTGAAAGGCACCAACCACCGCAAGCTTCTGGACGGCACCTACCCCAAAAGCCGTGGTGTTTACCTGGGCAGGGTCAAGGAAGTGTTGAAGGACGCTGTGCTATGTGAGCTTGTCGGGCCCGTGAAGCGGGGCGACGGAATCGTGTTTGATGCCGGGGACCCCACTAAGAAGGAAGAGGGCGGACGGGTTTATGATCTCTGGTGCGGCGAGCAAATTGTAGAGGGTGAGTTTCCCGAGGGTACGGTGCGGATCATTATGGGACGCAACGATGTGGATGTGGCCAAGATTCATCCCGGCAACCGCATCTGGAAAACCAGTGACTTGAAGCTGGACAAGCGGCTCCGCCAAACCTTTGAAACTGAGAAGCCGTATCGGGTTTTCCCGCTTGAAGTGCGTGTGGCCGGTTCCTTGGGAGAGCCGCTGCGTACCTGGTGGATGGATGTGGAAACCGGCAATAGCATATACAAGGAATCCGAGCTTCTATTGGAGCAGGCGATGAAGCGCCCTATGGACGAGGCGTTTTTGGAGGAGCAGCTGGGACGGACAGGCGGTACGCTTTTTGAGCTGGCTAAGCTGGAGGTCCATCTGAAGGGTGAGCTGATTCTGCCCATGCGGGAGCTGAACCGGCTGCGCCGGGAGGCAGTGGAGGAGCTGGAGGATGAACGGCGCAAGCCCCCGGCGTACACCAAACGCTCCATCCGGGTATATGGAGACGCGCATCAGGCGAAGCCGCCGGCGGTGAAGCCGGAGCTGACGGTGTTGTGCAGGAGCATGGAGCAGGTGCGGGCTGCGCTGGAATGCGGGATCGGCCGGATTTATGCCGACTTTGAATTCATCAAGCAATTTCCGGAGGCAGTGGAGGCGGTACGCGCAGCCGGACCCGGACATGAAATCGGCCTGGCTGCTCCACGGATTCATATGCCGGGGGAGGGCGGGTACTTCCGTAATATTCTCCGCTTGAAGCCGGATGCGGTGCTGGTCCGGAATACGGGAGCCCTGCAGGCTTTCCTGGAGAGCGGCAAGGAAAATCCGGCGGAGCCTATGCCGGAGCTGGTCGGAGACTACTCGCTGAATATCGCCAACCATAAGGCGGCGGCACTCTTTTTGGAGGCGGGCTGCTCCTGGATTGTGCCGTCCTATGATTTGAACATCCAGCAGATGACTGATCTGATGGAGCGCTCCGACACCTCCCGGATGGAGGTGGTGATCCAGCAGCATATGCCCATGTTCCATACGGAGCATTGTGTATACTGCACCTTCCTGAGCGAGGGTTCGGATTACACCAATTGCGGACGGCCCTGCGAGGAGCACCGGGTTTCCCTCAAGGACCGGGTCGGCTTCTCCCATCCCGTCCGGGTGGATGACGGCTGCCGCAACACCGTGTACAATGCCATCGAGCAATCCGGAGCGGAGTATCTACAGCATTTTATCGACCTGGGCGTGTCCCGGTTCCGGATCGAGTTCCTGGAGGAATCGGCGGATAAGGTGCACGAGGTTATTAAGCTGTACCGGGAGGCCATGGCCGGCCGAATCTCCGGCACGCAGGTCTGGAAAACGCTGAAGGCTACCAACCAGCTGGGTGTTACCCGCGGACAGCTGACGCGGTAAAAAATAGCAAGACTGTCTCATCGCCGTAATCTGGCGGAGGGGCAGTCTTTTTTTTGTTTCCGGGCGGGACCGGCGGAACCGGGGTGTCTCTACCGCCGGCCTCTGATAAAAGGTAGCCGTAGCGGAAGGGATTTTCCGCTATTTGCTTATCGGCCGGGGCTGGCAGGCAGATAACGGAAAGGGATTTCCGTTAACGTGCCCTCCTGATGCCCGTGAGCCGGGTCGCCGCCAGAATAACGGAAAACAGCTTCCGCTATCGGAGGGGATAACACTCCGGCGGTGGAATAGCGGAAGATCACTTCCGTTATTTCCTGATTGGTGCAATTTTAGATTGGTGCGATTCCTGATTGGTGCAAAATTCCCGCCGCGGGGGCGGTTTTAGGCTAAATTCGGCTGATAATGGGGGCGGGAGATTAGGAGACAGAAGAATAGCGGAGGATAAACTTTCGTTATAGGCACCAAACCTGCGGAAACCGCCTAAATAACGGAAGAATGGGTTCCGCTACCACATGCTTTGCACATAAGCGATAGACGGACACCACCGATTGTCACAAATTAGACACATATTTTTAAGCTTACTTTCAGATTTTTTTAAGCTGTGTTTAGAGTTCGATACGTATATTGAATTTGCCTAACCCGGTCCTGCCTATACGGAGTGCCGGTCTGTTGTGGAGGCTGGAAGCCTGCTTCATCCTCTGTTGGCAGAGCGCTCTGGCGGCGTGTAAGCCAAAACATTCGAATATTTGGGGGGTAACCAAGTGTTAGAAGTGCGCGAGGTCAGCAAAATGTACGAAAACCAGCGCGGTGTCCGCCATATGGATTTCTCCATGAGCCGTGGGGAAATCGTCGGTTTTCTCGGGCCCAACGGGGCCGGCAAAACCACCACCATGCGGATGATCACCGGGTATCTGAACCCGACCAAGGGACAAATTCTGGTGGATGGCCTGTCCATGGCCGAACATCCCAAGAAGGCGCGCCGCAAAATCGGCTATCTGCCGGAGACGCCGCCTTTGTATCCGGAAATGTCGGTAGGGGCTTACTTGAAGTTTGTCGCCGATCTGCGGGACATTCCCGTCCGGGAGCAGCGGACCCGCATCGGGGAGGCGGTGGAAAAGCTGGGGCTGAAGGGGAGAGAAAAACAGATCATCAAGGGGCTGTCCAAGGGCTACCGGCAGCGGCTGGGCCTGGCCCAGGCCATACTGCATCAGCCCGATCTGCTGATTCTGGATGAGCCTACCTCCGGTCTTGACCCCAAGCAGATTATCGAAATCCGCCAGCTGATTAAGGAGCTGGGGGAAAAGCATACCGTCCTGCTTAGCACCCATATTTTGCCAGAAGTCAATACCCTGTGCAACCGTGTCCTGATTATCAACCAGGGCCAAATTGTCATGGACGGCAATCCCGAAGAACTAGGCGGGCAAATGGAGAACAAGTTCCAGGTTTCTCTGGAGATCCGGGGCGAACGGGAGCACATCCTGCGGGAGCTGGCCTTGCTGCCCCAGGTGGAGGCCGTCAAGCTCCGTGAGCAGTCTGCTCCAGGGCAGGAAGCAGGCGGAGAAACCTCCTCTCTTCTGGTATCCGCCCGGGACCGCACGGATATCCGGGAGGCTATCTTCTTCCGCATGGCGGAGCTGGGGCTTCCCATTCTTGAGATGAAACGGGAAAATCTCAGCCTGGAGGATATTTTCCTGCAGCTCACCAGCCAGGACCCATCGGTTGTCGTTCGGGAGGATGAAGCTGCGCCCGAAACGGTGGAGCCGGCTGAGAACCGTTCAGACGAGGATAAAGCTGAAGCAGAGTCCGATACAGGGGAAGGGGGCCACAACCGTGCGTAGAACCTGGGCGATTTGCCGCAAGGAGCTCCAAATGTACTTTTATTCCCCGGTGGCATATGTGGCGTTTGCCTTTTACTTCTTGTTGGCGGGGTTCTTTTTTGCCAATGATTTTCTCTCCTCTTTCACCGTGGATATGCGTCCTTTGATGTCCAATATGATCCTGTTCTACCTGTTTGTCATCCCCCTTCTGACCATGCGTCTGGTGTCCGAGGAGCTGCGGCAGGGAACGGATGAACTCCTGCTCACTTCGCCGGCCAGCTTGACGGAGATCGTGATGGGCAAGTATCTGGCTGCTTTGCTGGTACACTTCCTGCTGGTGGCCTTCAGCCTCCTGTACCCTGCCATTATGGGTACCTACGGTTCGTTGGACCAGCCGGTCCTGTGGCTGTCCTACCTGAGCCTGTTCCTCCTGGGGGCGGCCATGATGGCCGTCGGACTGTTCTGCTCGTCCCTGTCCTCGCATCAGATGATCGCGGGTATTGCGGCGTTTGCCATGCTGCTTTTGTTGTGGGTCATTGACTGGATGGGCTACAGCCTGTTTTCGTCCGCCCGGGATATCTTCCAGCAGTTTTCCATCGTCCAGCGGCTGACCAATCTGCAGAAGGGTATTTTTGATCTGCCGGACGTGCTGTTCTATGTGACGATGGTGGCTATGTTCCTGGTGCTGAGCATTCAGGTGCTGGAGCGCAAACGCTGGAGATAGAGGATGGGGCAGATGCTTACGAAGTAGGCTTCTACCGAAAAGCCCAGCAGACGCTTACGAAGCCAGTTTTCGCTCCCGCGAAAACTTTTAGGAGGATACGACTGTGAAAACTTGGATCAAAGGCGCTAACGCTGCCGTTTTATCAGTGGCGGTGGTGGGGATATTTATTCTGCTCACCATCTTCCTGCACTCCTTGAAGGGTGCCCAGTGGGATTTGACCGCCAACAAAAAATTTACCCTGTCCGATAAAACCATCACCACCCTGAAGAATCTGGAGCAGGACGTTCATGCCATTGCGTTTACCGATCCGGGCCAAGGGGTGGTCAGCCGCCAGATCAAGGATCTGCTGGACGAATACCAGAAGCGCAGCGGCAAGTTCACCTGGGAGGAAGTAGACCCCAAGAAGAACCCTTCGTTGGCGCAAAAATATGAGATCGGCTCGTACGGCACCATTATTTTCGAAAGCGGCGGCCAAACCAAAAGCATTACCAGCTACGATCTGTTCGGCTACGGATCGAATCAGACCACCTATACCTTCAGCGGCGAGCCCAAGTTCACCCAGGCGCTGGTGGATCTGACCTCCGGGCAAAAGCATATCGCCTACGCCATCACCGGGCATAATGAGGTGACCCTCTCCGACGCCTCTACCTTCCGAAGCGGGCTGGAGAATGAAGGCATGGAAATCAAGGAGCTCAACCTGTTTTCGGCAGGGGCCATCCCCGAGGATGCGGAAACCCTGCTCATTCTGGCTCCGCAAAAGGACGCCACTGAACAGGAGGCCAACCTGATCACCGATTTTGTCAAAAATAAAGGCAAGCTCTATATGGCAGTGGGACTGGCCAATGAGATGGCGAAGTGGACCAACTGGAGCAAGGTGCTGTCTGCTGTCGGAGTGCAAAATGACAACGCCCTTGTCATTGAGTCTTCCAAAACCCTGTCCGCTAATCCCTTGACCATCGTGCCCCAGTATGGCTATCACGACATTGTGACCAAGCTGGAGGAGCAGCGGGCCATTGTCGCTCTCCCGGCGGCTATGTCTCTGTCCACGGTGAAGGATTTCGCCGATTACAAGTTCAGCGCCCTGCTGCGGACCAGCGATGCCGGCTACGGCAAAAAGAACCTGGCGCCTTTTACCTCGGCGAATACGCAATTGACCCAGGATACCATCAAAAAAACCGATGGCGACCTGACAGGCCCGCTGGATATGGCTTATGCGGTCACCACTCAGGACGACAAACCCAAGGCGGTGGTGATCGGCAACGGCATGTTCCTGCGGGACGACTGGATCGCCGAGCAGAGCAACCGGGATTTCGCCCTGAACAGTGCCGGCTGGCTCAATGAGCAGAAGGATGTGGTGACCATCCGGCCGAGAGAGGAAGCGGCGCCGGAGCAGGTTTACATTTCCATGTCCAAGCAGAAGATGATCTTCTGGGGAACCATCGCCGTCTTCCCGCTGGCCTTCCTGGCGGCAGGGGGAGCAGTCTGGTGGAGGAGGAGAAAAGGATGAAGAAATTTCTGCCTACCTTGATCCTGCTGGCCGTCCTCATCGGCGGCTATGCCTATGCCAAGAGCGAAAACTTCTTTAAGGAAGAGGTCAAGACGGATCAGGAGCTCTTTGCCGTAAAAAGCGCAGATGTGAAGGAACTGAAGCTGGGCACCGGGGCCAACGCCGTGGAGCTGAAGCGGACCGCCGGCGGCTGGGAAATGACGGCGCCGGAGGCGTATCCCGTGGAGTCGTATGCGGCGGATGCAGTGGCGGAATCTCTGGCAACGCTGACGGTGAAGGGGATTGTGGATGAAGCCCCTGCTAACCTGGGGGAGTTCGGTCTGGACCAACCGCTGCAGCAGGTGGAGGCAGTATTGGCAGACGGCAGCAAAAAGACACTGCTGATCGGCAACCCTCTGCCGGTGTCCGGGACTACCTACATGAAGACCGGCGACGCCGACACAGTGTATGAAGCGGACGATACCAAACTCGCCAACATCAGCAAAACCGCCGAGGATTTCCTGGATAAATCCGTGTTCAAGGTGGAGTATGATAAGGTAACCGCCCTGACTCTGGAGTGGAAGGGGGAAACATGGACCCTGACCAAATCTGACCCGGCCAAAAAGGCGTACGAATCCGCTTGGAAGCTGGGAGACAAGGAGCTGAAGCCGGAGGAGGGCAGCGGAGTGCTGGATCAGCTGATCTTCCTGTCCACGGACCGTCTCCCCAAAAAACGGTCGGAGGTGGACTGGAACGCCCCCGAATTGAAGGTGACCCTTACGCAAACCGAGGGGACGCCCATAGTATATGAAGGCAAAATTGACAACCAACTGGTCCGGGTGGCCAAAACAGACGGCGCCTTTGCCTTTGCTCTTGGTGCCTCTGATGTAGACGCGGTGGCCACCAGGCTAAAGGAGCTGGTAACGGCGAAGCCCGCCGAGGCCAGCCCTGCGCCGGCCAGCACTGCCCAATAAAAGATCGTTCAGCCGGGAACCGAACCTAAGGGTTCCCGGCTTTTTATCATACCTTGGCGGATGGCGGGGAACGGCAATAAATTTAGGCGAATGTATGTTTCCTTCGGCGACATGGGATATAATGGGGGTAGAGTGAGGAATCAGGAAGGGAGTGCATGACAGTGCTGCAT
>JAEWMH010000107.1 GCA_023393235.1 Bacillota bacterium
GTTCAATCCGTTCACTCCCATTCACTTTGGTCATATATTCAGCATGCCCCGGGAGTTTGGATTCATGACCCTTGTACAGAAGGCAATTTCTTCTGAGGGAATGGCCGGAGGGAGGACGGAGTGACCAAGTGGTTTTGGATCGATTTGGGAAAGTTGTGCAGCGCTCTAACGGAAATCAGAGGCCGTTAGACAGTAAAATGAGGCAGTCTGGAGCGCTAACGGAACACAGAGACTCTTAGAGAGGGGAAAAGCTTCGGATAGAGTGGTTTTAGCCGGCTAAGAGCTTCTCAGTTCCGTTAGCCCCGAAAATGCGTGCAAATCTGACTCTAACGGTCGCATAGTTCCGTTAGCAGCCGCGACTGCAGCCCCAAACGTACAAAAAGCAGGCCCCGGATACAGTAACCGGAGCCTGCCTGTTTTATCTTACGTTTAACCCAGCTTGCGGACGGGAACCGCTGCCGCGGACAGATCATTGCGCTCCAGCTCCAGGCGGGAGAGCTCCGTATCTTCCAGAGTCAGGTATACCTCTGTTCCAGGTAACGCTGTGCTGTCGGACAGCCTTAGACCGGTGACCCGGTTCATCTCCAGCACGCTGATCCCGGGTTTTGCCGCTGTGCCGCGGAAGCTGCGTACCCGCAGATCCTCCACGTCCTCGGCCGCCAAGGCCTGAGTCCAATGACGGTTGGGCTCGCCCTGCCAATGGATCTCCACGTCGCTTAGAGCTACGTCCTTGGCATAGTTCAGATACATGGCCGGCACCGGGTGGGGGAAGATGCCGCGGTCTGAGGGCTGGGTATCGAAAACACCCCCGGGATAGCCGCTTTTCACCCGCATGGTTTGCTTCACGTTCCGGATGGTAATCCCTTCAATGATGCTCTCCGGGGAGCCGCCGATGAACATGCCTCCCTCGGATTCGATCAGGAGCTGATCGAAACGGATATTGCGGATTTTGCCAGGGGCAGGGGCGTCTGGTTTGTTGCGGCGTTCTGCGGTCATGAAGATCGGCTCGGATTTACCCCACCATCCGCCATGACGCCGGTTGGTGTCTTCCTCATTGCTGAACAGGCGGGTTTCAATAAACAGGTTGGAGAACAGCATGTTTTCCATGGTTGCGCCGTCCCGGACCCAGATGCCTACGCCCCGGTTGGAATTGCGGATCACACAGTTGGACACGGTGATGTTGCGGATATCCCCGTGAGTCTCTGTACCGATTTTGATCGCCGAGTCATGGGATTGCAGGGTGCAGTTGGTCACGGTTATGTTCTCGCAGGCTCCGTAACGCTCCGCGCCGTATTTGGTGGCTTTGACCACAATGCAGTCATCACCGGTTTCAATGTGGCAGTTGGAGATATGCACATCCTGACAGCTGTCCGGATCGATGCCGTCGTTGTTGGGCCCGCGGACCTGGCCGAGAATCTTCACCCCGGTTACCGTTACCTGGCGGCAGCCGGTCATATGCATCCCCCAGGAGGAGGCGTGGTAGAGGGTCACATCCCGGAAGACCACATTCACGCAGCCCTCCAGATCGATAAGCTTGGGACGGAACTCACGAATGATCTTCAACACCGTGTCCGAACCTTCATCCTCCGGTTCCAGGAACTGCTCGCCCCGTCCATCAATGGTGCCAAGTCCTGTAACGGCAATATTCACCGCATGGCGGGCACAGAGGAGAGCCTTGTTGCCTTGGCCCTCACTCAGAAATTGTCCTGCGTCACCCTCGGGTGCGACGAAGTCCGCTTCCTCCATGCTGCTTAAGAGCCGCGCGGCGGGAGCCAGATGCAGCTCCACATAGGAGCGGAGCATCAGGGTGCCGGTAAGAAATGATCCCGCCGGGATGAGGACAGTGCCGCCTCCTTGCTCTGCGCAGGCGTCGATGGCCTGTTGTATGTTTGTGGTGGAGAGGGTAGTGCCGTCCCCGATTGCGCCGAAATCTTTGATGTTAATCATATGTGTTTTAAGCCTCCTAGGTTTAGTAAACAGCAGGTCCATTACAGGCAGAGCTGACAATCAATCATACCGGCTCCACCTTGTGCTGGATATAGTCAAAATATTTGCCTTCCAATAGGCCGATAAGTGTGCTGGTCACCCGCACTTCCAGCTCATTGGAACCTTGCCGCAGCAGACTGGCATCCGCCTCCCAGGTGTAGGGAGACCAAAGCCGGACTCCCAGAGGCTCCCCGTTCAGCAAGATCTCCACCGGATCATGGGGAAGCCAATCGCGGAAGCTTAAGGACAACCGGTCCGCCTGGGGAAGCTCGTCCAGCTCGAAGCTCTTGCGGAAGGACCACACCCCTGCATAATACGGATAACCCGGATAATAGGTATCCATAACCAGGCTATCCGCCGCTGTCGGAGGTTCGGCAAGCACAGGAGCTCCGTTTTCCCCGAAGGTCACCCCAAAGTCTCCGTACAGGTACAGCGCATCGGTGACACCGTCCCAATCATGGCTTACGCTCACATGGACAACAAGCTCATTCCAGCCCACTACAAGGGCATTTTTGACCGGGCAAAGCAGGTTGGAATTGTCATAAACCAAAGCCCGCCGGAAATCGTCCGGATGGAAGGGGTGGTTGTTCAGCTCCAGGCTCCAACTGCCGCGGATTGCTGATTCATCCATTAACAAGCTGCACTCCCCGGGTACACGGGATACATAGAACCGGGTCCGGTAGGTGCAAGCCAACGGATAGTCTACCCTAAGCTTCTTGGGCGTGCCGAATATCTGCGAGAAGGAAAGGGGAAGCCGGTCCTCCTGGGCCAGATCCTCACATTGGTCGATAAAAGTTTTGGCGGCCACGATAGCGGACTCGTCCGAATCGCCAACAGATAGCCGGAAAAACTCCAGGCGCAGCGCGTTAGGTTGAAGGGCGGTGTGCTGCCAGGGTCCTTCAGCACCTAAGCTGAGGCTCCAGTTTTTGGTTGATGGGGTGGCTGCTCTGCTAACAGCTTCCGCAAGGTCTGAGTCAGCCCCTGCACCTTCCGCTGCCGCCGGACGAATCCGGAGCAGGAAGGAGCCGTAGGGAGCCACTTCGCAGGCAATGGAGATTTCCGTGCCTGCTTCCTCCATAAACAAGGGCTCAACCTCACCGGTTTCCAAATCCAGCAACTCTGCCTGTATGAGCTTCTGCCCGCAGGCATCTCCCCAGACCTGAATGGGATCCAGCCGGATGGTACAACTGTGGGCTTGTCCCTCCTGGTTGGCAGCGAATACCACATAAGACCCGTCCGGCATAAACCGGCATTGCAGGAGAAAAGGAGCCTCCTCACCGCCGAAGTCTAGTGTAACGGTTCTGGGCAAGGTCTTTTCCAGCAGCGAATCCAGCACGGGAAGCGCCAATTCTTCTTTCTTTTCCGCAAAAGGAATGAAGCAGCACCGCGCCAGGTTCGGCAGTTGGGCTTCCTCCGTATTCGTCGTCACCACATGAAACAGTGCTGCAGCTTCCGCAGCCGCAGGACTGCCTTCCTGGATCAGCTCAGACGGCAGGCTGCCCATGGAGATAAGCCTGCCTCCCGACGCAGCAAACTCCTGCAGTTTCGTCCATGCCGCCGACTCCAGATTGGTCACCGGAGGCAGTATCAGCACAGAGTAGCTTGCTTTGCCGATGATCAGACGGCTATCCTCCACTGATGCCTCCGCCAGAATCTCCGGGTCCATGTGGTCAAAATCCCGCCGGGTCTGCAGCAGATGGCAGGAGAGCTGCGTCCAGGCTTCCTTCAGCCGTTCCATGGTCTGACGCTCTACAGCACTGGTTCCAGCGTACTCAAAATGATGCAAAGGATTGGACCGGTGTGTCCACATGGAGGTGGTAGGATCAAGCAACGCGATCCGGATATCCGCCTTACCTGTAGACATGATATAGCTGAGCCGTGCCGCATAATCCGCCAACCCCTTGAAGTTCGGCCAATAGGGATTCTGGTAGAATTGGGAGGGGGGGGCGTCATGCTGGGTCAGCCCGTCCACCGTATAGAAAAAAGCATGAAACGTATACATATTGGTGCCCATGGCCGCCATCCGGTCAATCATCCACTTGGCATCCTGCAGGTTCATGGACCAGCCGACGCTGTGGAAGCATTCGTCCAGGCAGCGCTCTCTGCCCAATTGGCGGGCGATGGAGCTGGCCATCTTCGGATTGTCCCGGAAGCTGGCAGCGTACCGGCGGAGCACCCAAGGCAAGGGACGCCCCAGCTTCTCATGGGCGCTGTCACCACCGGGAATATGGCTGAACCGCTGGGTGGTCATCCGAAAGGAGGGCACCTCGGCCACATATTGAAGCCCGTGTGTTTCGCACCAGTCATACACCTGCTTGTGGTAGGAGCCGGTCATAAGCTCATGGACGGTCTGGTAATAGTCATAACGGATGCGCGGTGCATCGGGATACGCTTCATGGGTAATGGCAGGCAGGTGGGCGATAAGCGAATACTCGTTGCGCGCGAGGAAGGCTTCCTCCAGCTTGGGCGACCAAGGGATACTGCCCAATAGCCCCACCTCATCAGTGAACATGCCCTTGACCGTACCTCCGAATTCATCTCCAAAATACTTGGCGTACCGCTCATGGGTCAGCCGGATGAAGGTCGCCATGGCTTCCCGGTTGCACGGATCCACATAGGTGCCGTAATATTTGAAGTCCTGAATTTCCTCCTCCTGGTAAATCATCACTTCCCAGGCCCGGCTGTCTGCCGGGGACTGCCATTCCAGAGCGTATTGGGTGTTGTATGTAAAAAAACGCTTCTGGTTATATGTGGTCAGGCCGGTTTTCTGGAAGATAGGCTCCGTCTGGATATTGCCAATATAGTCTGCGATATCTATTGCTTCGTCCCATATGTACCCGCCATCCTCTGCAACCGGGACAGCCTTGGCGGACAGCACCTTGGCCCAGGGCAGCTCCAGCTTCACCAGTTCTCCGGCGGCAACGCGGGCTTGTTTGACCACGAGGGTTTTGTGTTTGGCGTCGGGATGCAGCAGTGTCACTTCCCCGCCGGCGATACCACTCGGGTAGGGATATTCGTCATAGAGCCATACCTGCAGACCGGCTTGTTTGGCGGCAAGAATAGCCGTGCGCACCTTGGCGAACCAACGCTCCGACAGGTACGGGATCTGCAACCCTTGGCGCGGGCAGATAAAAAAACCGCCTACCCCTTTATCCGCCATCTCGCGGATTTGCCGTTCGATCTCCGCATCCTCCATCTTCCCGTTCCAGAACCAAAAGGGCATAATCCGGAAGTCATTGCCGGGATTTTTAAACAGAGCATCCTCCACTTGTGTTTGCCTCCTGTCTCAATTGTAACCAAGTCCATACCCTTACAATGTAGCGGTTTTGCCCTTTTCCGGCAATCTTCATTTCTTGCTGCGGTTTGGACTGGATTCGCACTTTTTTGCTCTAGCCCCACAGAAGCCAAAAAAACCCGCTCAAGAGAGCAGGTCTTTACCTTTTCCTATCTTACGCCCTTGTAATCCAGCCTCGCTCGTAGGGGGCGGGAGCCTGGAGAGAAACCCCCAGCTCTGCAGCGGCGGTCCGGGGCCAATAGGGATCCCGCAAAAACGCCCGTCCGATAAAAATCAGATCGGCCTGGTCCGAAGCCAGAACCTCCTCCGCGTACCCTCCTGTGCTGATTAGACCCACCGCTCCGGTAGCAATGCCCGCTTCCTTGCGGATATCGGCCGCATAAGGCACCTGGTAGCCCGGATAAAACCTGATGTCCGCCGGCACCACTCCACCCGTGCTGGTATCGATCAGATCCACACCCAAGGCCTTCATCTCCCGGGCAAAATAGAGGACATCCTCCCGCGTATTACCTCCCTGCGCATATTCCTCTGCCGAAATCCGGACAAACAGGGCACCCGGCTTTTCCCTCTTCACAGCCTCAATCACCTGACGGAGCAGGGTAAAGCGGTTCTCCCGGGAGCCGCCGTATTGGTCCTGTCTGTGATTGGTTAACGGGGACAAAAACTCGTTCAGCAGATAACCGTGGGCAGCGTGCAGCTCCACCACATCGAAGCCTGCCTGCACCGCTCTTTTGGCAGCGGCGGCAAAAGCCGCGATCACCTGGGCGATTCCATCGGCTGTTAATTCCTCCGGTACCGGCATATCCGGGAACGCCACCGGGGACGGGGCAACGCCTTTGGCTGCTGCTGTAGTTTTGCGGCCGGCATGGCCCAACTGTATGCCCGCTTTGGACCCGGCTTGATGGATAGCCTCCACCAGTGCGGTGAGTGCAGGCATTTGGCTGTCCTCCCAAATTCCCAAATCCCGGACGCTGATCCGTCCCTCCGGGAGCACCGCAGTTGATTCCAGAAGGATCAAACCCGCTAGACCAACAGCGCGGCTGACGTAGTGGGTAACATGCCAGGGGGTGACAATGCCGTCCTCCTTGTGGACGGAATACATGCACATGGGGGACATGACAATCCGGTTCTTCAGCTCAACCCCGCCGATTTTGGCAGTGGAAAATAGCGTGCTCATAAGAAAGCCTCCTTTTGGGCGGAAAGAAATTGTTTCTTATTGTTTTAATAGAGGGTTAATCGATAAGAGTAATCGTAATTCATCACCGGGGAATGCGCAACTGAACCGTCCGCATTTTCTGGATTGAGAATATTTTCCACAGAGATGGGCGATACTGGTAAGCAGGATGTGGATCTGCGACATTTTTTTAGGAGGGAATTGAGAACCGATGCCAAGAAAGATAGGATTGACCACACTAGTATGTCTGCTTTTGGCTGGAATCATGATGCCTTACGCTTTGGCCGAGGAGAAACAGGCCGCCCCTGTGGACCTTAGCCCCAATGCCCGCTCGTCCATTCTGATGGATGCAGATACGGGTACTGTCATATTCGAGAAGAATCCCGACGAGAAGCTGCCCCCGGCCAGTATTACGAAGATTATGACCATGCTCTTGACCATGGAGGCCATTGATCAAGGCAAGCTGGCTATGGATGAAAAAGTCCGGACCAGCGAATATGCAGCATCCATGGGCGGGTCGCAGATTTTCCTGGAGGTTGGGGAGGAAATGACGGTCCAGGATATGCTGAAGGGAATCGCTATGGCCTCCGGCAATGATGCCTCTGTGGCGATGGCCGAGAAAATCGGCGGGTCGGAGCAAGGCTTCGTGCAGATGATGAACGATAAGGCCAAGGAGCTGGGCATGAACAATACCCACTTCGTGAATCCCAACGGACTGCCGGCCGAGAATCATTTCACCACAGCCCGGGATATCGCCATCATGTCCCGTGAGCTGCTGAAGCATGAGGGGATCACGCAATTTACCAGCCAATACCAGGATTATCTGCGGAAGGATTCGGCCAAACCCTTCTGGCTGGTGAATACCAATAAACTGGTGCGCTTCTACCCGGGAGCTGACGGCCTGAAGACCGGCTATACCGGTGAAGCGAAGTTCTGTCTGTCCGCTACGGCCAAACGGGATAATTTCCGTGTGGTGACGGTGGTGCTGGGCGAACCGGATACCAAAACACGCAACGCCGAGGTGACCAAGCTCTTCGATTATGCATTCTCTCAATATACCAACCAGCTGATCGTCAAAACCGGTGATGCTTTAGGCGATGTGAAGGTGAAAAAGGGCAAACCCGAAACCTTCCCGCTGACCGCACCGCATCAATACAGCGTGCTCCTGAAGAAGGGTGAAGCCGGGCAGGATCTCCGCCACGAGCTGCAGTTGGACGAGGGCTTGAAGGCTCCCATCGCAGCAGGAACGCCTATCGGCAAGATTATCGTATATAAGGGCGACCAGAAGCTGACGGAGTTCCCCGTGGAGGCTCCCATGGACATCCCCGAAGCCGGCTTCTGGGATATGCTGAAGCGTACGGCGGGACGGCTGTTCTTCCTGGACTAACGCAGGCGTAAGCCTGCTGCCCTTCGCAAATCCTGCCTGTTTTTGGAGAAGGCATCCGCACTTTCTGGCTGTTTTCTTCTAGTTTTGTCGGCAGGCAGGAATCCATTTCTTGGGTGTAGAATGTGTCTCACATGCCAGATAAACCCCCATGCCGTTTCTTGGAAGCTGCCTTCAAACCGGCTTTGCCGGTTTCGGAGCTCTTCATAACCTTATCCGTCCGTGGCGTGGACCAGGTTATTTGAGACAGAGGAGTGAGCACACGAATGAGTTTACATGTTGAGATGGAGCAGGGCAGCAAGGCGCTTATTGTCCGGCTCAAGGGTGAGCTGGATCACCATACGGCTGATGCAGTCAAGCAGCGGATGGAAGAGGCCATCAACCGGGGGAATGCCAATCATGTGGTGGTGAATCTCCGGGACCTGAAGTTTATGGACAGCTCCGGCTTAGGCGTGATTCTGGGACGCTACAAGCAGGTCACCGGGAAGGGCGGCAAGATGGTGCTTTGCGAGGTAAGCCCTTCGGTGTACCGGCTGTTCGAAATGTCGGGTCTGTTCAAGATTCTGGCGGTGAAGGAGAACGAGCGTCAAGCGATCTCCAGTCTGGAGGTCGTATCATGAGCGAGTTCCACAACCATATGAAGATTGAATTTGCCAGTATTTCGGAAAATGAGGGCTTCGCCCGGGTGGTTGTCGCCGCCTTCGTCTCCCAGTTGGACCCGACGCTGGATGAGCTGACAGATATCAAAACCGTGGTGTCGGAGGCTGTAACCAATGCCATCATCCACGGCTACGACAATGATCCTAATGGTGTAGTGGCCATCTCCGCTGAAATAAACGGGGACGTGGTGCGGATTACCGTATCCGACCGCGGAGCCGGTATTGCCGACCTGGAGCAGGCCCGCCAGCCGCTGTACACCTCCAAACCGGAGCTGGAGCGGTCGGGGATGGGCTTTACCATCATGGAGAATTTTATGGATCAAATGGAAGTCGAAACCAATGTGAACCAGGGTACGACAGTGACTATGACAAAGCGGATCGAATCCAAAAAAGCTTTGTTCAACTAGGGAGTTTGATCTATGGATGTGGATTTGAAGAATGCCTCCCATACGTATCTGGACGATAGTGAGGTCAAGCGGCTCATTGCCTTGAGCCAGTCCGGAGATACCATCGCCCGTGACACGCTGGTCAGCTGCAATATCCGTCTGGTCTGGTCCGTGGTGCAGCGCTTCCTGAACCGGGGCTACGAGGCGGAGGATCTGTTCCAGATCGGCTGCATCGGGCTGCTGAAATCCGTGGACAAATTTGATTTGTCCTACGACGTGAAATTCTCTACCTACGCCGTCCCCATGATTATCGGAGAAATCCAGCGGTTCCTGCGGGACGACGGCACCCTGAAGGTCAGCCGGTCCTTGAAGGAGCTGGCCAACAAGGTGCGCAAGGTCAAGGACGAGCTGTCCAAAACCATCGGGCGGCTGCCCACCATCAAGGAAGTGGCGGATGAATTGGGGATCACCCCGGAAGAAGTGGTGTTCGCCCAGGAGGCCAACAAGCCCCCATCCTCCATTCACGAAACCGTCTTCGAAAACGACGGCGACCCCATCACCCTGATGGACCAGATCGCCGACGAAACCCAGGAGAAATGGTTCGAGAAGCTGGCCTTGAACGAAGCCATCGGCGGCCTCTCCGAGCGGGAGCGCCTCATCGTCTACCTGCGCTACTACCGCGACCAAACCCAGTCCGAGGTGGCCTCCCGCCTGGGCATCTCCCAGGTCCAGGTCTCCCGGCTGGAAAAGAAAATCCTGCAAAGCATCAAAAACCAGATCGCGCAATAGCGGTCTGGTTTTTTGCTTGCCTTGAATATAAGTGTACCCATCTGGTACAATCTGCCTATCAGCATCTTTCGAAAGCATCGGAGATCGTTTGGCCGCTATTTGCGGCTTGAACGGTCTTTTTCATTTTTTTGGAAGAATAAGTGAATTCGCGATTTAGTCATATGCAAAAAATGGATGGGATCGTATACTGGAGGAGAAGCTGGATGATTATAAAAGTAATTCAAGAAAATGATAACTGGCTTTGCATAGAGTTTGCCTACGATGAAGAATTGGTAAAGCGAGTCAAACAACTGGAGAAACGAAGATATCTTCCGGAACGCAAAGTGTGGTTGTTCCCTTATACGGTTTCCGGTGTACATCAATTTCTTTCGTATTTCTCTGATCTTCCCTTGGAGATCGAGAAGGAGTTACAAGAGAACTGCCCAGACTTAATGCGGTATGTCCAGGAGCGGATGGAGCAGGAGCAGGATGCTTCACTTGACACTGCTGAGGGGAATGCTCCGGCAAAACTGCCGATTTGGAACCAGCATGAGGCGGGGAAGCTCAAAGAGGCCTTGCAGCTTCGAGGGTATAGTTTCAAAACCATCAAGGCCTACAGCGGACAGGTCGCACGTTTTCTGGATAATCAGCTGCACCTGGGAATTCGGACGTATGAAGCCGCTTCCCTTCAGGCATACACCTTACAGCTGCTGAATCAGGGAAAATCCCATGCGTATGTAAACCAAATGCTAAGCGCCGTCAAGTTTTATTATACAAAGGTATGCCAACTGCCGGAGGAGACCATTCCATTTGTTCGACCCAAAAAGGAAGCCAAGCTTCCTTCAGTCTTGACTGCCTCTGAAGTGATGCAGATTATTCGACCTATTGCGAATGTCAAGCATCGCACCTTACTTCTGTTGGTGTATTCAGCCGGTCTCCGGGTAGGGGAGGTGGTTCGTTTACGGTTAAGCGACATGGATGTGGAACGCAACACCCTGCACATCCGTCAAGGAAAAGGGCGCAAGGATCGGTTGACCCTTCTCTCCGATGTAGCTTATGGGCTGTTGCGCCGCTATCTGGAGGAGGAACAGCCGCGGGATTGGTTATTTCCGGGCCAGAACCGAAAGGAACACATCACCGAACGCGCCGTCCAGAAAGTTTTCGAACAGGCTTACCGTGCTTCGGGGTTGAGCAAGCCTGCCTCGGTCCACACCCTGCGACATTGCTTTGCCACTCACCTGCTGGAGAATGGTACGGATCTGCGTTACATCCAAGAACTGCTTGGACATCAAAGCTCACGTACAACAGAACGATATACTCATGTGAGCATCAAGGATATCCGGCGCATTCAAAGCCCGTTGGACCGAATGTATGCTGGACGAGAAGACAGTTGGGGAGATGAAGGCTAACAGGTCTATGACCTGGGGCTTCAGCAACAGCAAGCGTATTGGTGCATATACGGGGAGGGCCGATGGAAGAGTGGGGGAACAGGATTATTCACAATGGCGAAATACTACTTCAATCCCCGTTTTGCTGCAGTATTCCCGAACCTGTTACGCCAATACCCTGCATTTGAGTGATTTACGTAATGCAGAATAAAGACGTTATATGACATCTATGCAAGACACTAAAGAAACTTTAAGAAGGTTGAGGCAGGATGCCTAATGAAGGAAATCACAATAAATAATTTATCACATAGGAGCCAGGTGTCGTTATTTGATTATTGGAGAATCATTGATTCCATAGAAGAATTTAGTGCATCCTTTGAAGAAGGTTCAATTAATGGAATTGTCGGTGAATTAGGTCATGGGGGATGGCTTCTTTCAAGTGTTTTGTGTGGGAGAATTATCGATGAATCTATTTATAATACGATTACACTCTATGAAAAGTCTGTAGGTATTGACATGCTTCGAAGCATTTCTTGTTACGTTGGCGAAGGTGTTGCTGAAGCACCTTATCGAAAGCTTAACAACTATCCAGGAAAAGTAATGCGAAAGATTATTGGTGTTAAGACAGTGATGGAGCGTATTCAGGAGGGACTAGTCAAGAGTAAAAGTAAATTAAGTCTATATGAAATTGCGGAGATGTTTGAACTAACTGGAATATACGACAATGATGAAAGAAAAGGTAGGCTAAACCGTCCTTTGGAATTTCAAAGTGGTGAAGTTTGGCGTGCATCTATGGCAATTGGTGTAGCATATCAGAAGAAGTTATTTTGTTTTCCATGGTTGGAACCTGAGTTTCTCGTATATGTATTATCCAATGAAAATCAAAAGTACATTGAAAGATTAAGAGATATTGGTGGCACGATTATAATTCCAGTAAGTAATATAGGATACTTTAATAACAAAGTAGATCAAACAATATATTTAAAGAAACCAAAGAATAGAATTTGAAAGCAACTCAATGAAGCCATAGACGTCATATAACACCGTATTCACGCGGCGGCCCCTGATGGGGCCTTGGTCTGCAGAGGCATTTCGAGGATGCGGAATCAGCAGACAACCCTGCACTGGCCAAGTCCGTCGGACCCGGCCCTTACGGGCCTTAAGCCAGTGAGGGTTCGTGAATACACCAACGTTATAGGAAATTCCGGCAAACCATATACCAGAGAAGAGCGAACAAGCATTCTATCAATTGATGGATAGATGTGGTAAACTAGGAAAGTACAATTGAATCTTGGGCGGGTCATGGTTTCCCTTCGAAAGGAGGTGAGACCATGGAAGTTAAAGATGCAATCCAGATCATGTTCCTATTTGGAATGTTCATTCTTGCACTTTTAACTTACATCAATCGAACAACAAGAGAAAGTAAAAACCCACCCCAAGGTTGACCGCCAAAGGTGGGTTTTTATTGCCTGGAATTTGAAGGGAATAAACCATCCAAGCCAATTGTATAGCCGAGTGTTCGCAGCACTCGG
>JAEWMH010000101.1 GCA_023393235.1 Bacillota bacterium
CCGTCCATCCGGACGGCCTGTTGTATTGCCAGCGGCTGCTGCCAGCGCTCCGCGCTATTCCTCGCTCTTAATCTGCTGCCAGCGGTCCGGTCCGCGGCTTATTCCTTCACCTTAAACTGCTGGAGCAGCTCCTGCAGACTGTCCGCCAGGCGGGACAGGTCCGCCGAAGAGGCGGATACCTCTTCCATGGAGGCCAGCTGTTCCTCGGATGAAGCAGCCACTGTTTGGGTGTTCATGGACGTGCTGCGCGCCACTTCCTCCAGACCGCCGAAGGTTTGCTCCGCCTCCTGCACCTGCTCCACGATGGTATTGGTGATCCGGGTGGTTTCCCGGACCTTCAGCTCCACTTCCTTCATGGCTTGGACGATCTCCCCGAACTTCAGGTCGGTTTCCTCCACCGCAGCCATACCTCCGTTGACCTGGTCCTTCACCTGAACCATGGAGCCGACGGTGCGCTCGATATCCGCACGGATGTCGCTGATCAGCTCCGCCACCTTCTCCGCAGAGGTCCGGGAGCCCTCCGCCAGCTTCTTCACCTCACCGGCCACAACCGCAAACCCTCTGCCGGATTCCCCGGCCCGGGCCGCTTCAATCCCCGCATTCAACGCCAGAAGGTTGGTTTGAACCGCAATCCCTGCAATCACCTTCACCATCTCCTCAATTTGCTCCGACCGGTGGGCCAGGCTGCGGATCGCCGCATCGGACTGATCCACGGCGCCATGAATCTGCATCATCTGGGCCACGGTGCGCTGAACCGCCTGGGCCCCTTCCCCTGCCAGCTGGCCCGCCACGGCCGTCCGCTCCAGCGCTTCCCGGGAATCCCCGCCAATGGCGCTCATCCCCGCCGCGATATCCTGCATCAGCTTGCCGCTTTCATTGGTTGCGGCCAGCTGGGAGTCCGCCCCGGCGGAGATATCCTGGATCGACATGGCGATATGCTCGGTGGCCTTGCTGGTTCCTCGGCGCTGACCGTCAGGATCTCCGCTGTACCGGCAACCTGCTCGGCCGTGGATGCCGCACCTTGAATAAGACGGATCAGCCCTTCGCGCATCCGGTTAAAGCTGCTCACCAGCATGCCGATCTCATCCTGCGACCGGTCCGCCACCTCCACGGTGAAGTCGCCGTGTCCGGCAGCCTCCAGTGAGGCCTTCACCCGGCCGATGCGGCGGGACAAACCCCAGACGAAGAAGAAAATTGCCACTACGGAGACGACCAGTACACCGGCCAGAATGATCCACACCAGTCTCATGGCTTCATTGGCATGCTCGAGCACAGCCGCCTCGGAGGTGCCGGCGAACAGAATGCCCACCGTTTCTCCTCCTTTATTTTTGAGAGGCAGATAAGAGGTTTGGTATTCCTCTCCCAGAATAGTGGCGGTGCCCTGGTAGGCTTCACTCCGCTTCAATACCACCTCTTCCACCGACGGATCCACTGTGGTTCCCACCGCCCGGCTGCCATCCTCCTTCAAAACATTGGTGGCTACCCGGGTATTGCCCTGAAAAAGGGTCATCTTATTGCCTGTGGACGTTTGGATTTCATCCAATATTTCATTATTGCCGTTCATCTTCTGGGTGCCCTTGTATAAACCCTCCGCATTCACGGACCAATCACCGGGATAACGGGCCTCCAGATATTTCAACGCAAGAGCATTGGTACCGACCGCATTCTGGGATACCTCATCCCGGATTCCGTCCTTGAGCATCATCAAAAACATTTGGGACATGGTAACTGCCATCATAAGCAGCAACAGCAGAAACATCAGAAAAATTTTCGGTCCCAACTTCATTTTACGAAGTAACATGTGCTCGCTTCCTTTCCATGGTGAGTCTAAGTTGTATAAGTCGGCAACTTTTCTTACTTTATTCGACATTCTTCTCCACAACCCTTTAGACCAATTTCCGGCATTGCGAATTTAATGAAATTTGAACCCCATTTACATTAGACTTGATATAGAAATATCCTCCGTCACCTGCCCGGATCAGCCGGCATATGCTGATTACGCCCGGAATGTAAGCCGGGGAAAAGAGGAGGATGCTTATGCCGCCCCGTTACCGGATCATTGTCGATTTATCGCAGCTTATGCTGCATTTGCTGGAGGGAGACACGGTGGTAAAATCCTACCCTGTGGGCATTGGCACCATTGCCTCCGCTTCCCCCGAGGGCCTGTTTAAAATAATCAACAAACAGCCCAATCCCGGCGGCCCCTTCGGAGTCTTCTGGATGGGACTGTCCAAACCCCATTACGGCATCCACGGAACCAACCGTCCCGACTCCATCGGAAAACGGAGCTCCCACGGATGCATCCGTATGCACAACGCCGATGTACTGGATCTGGCCGCGAAGGTATCAGTGGGCACAGAAGTACGGATACGGAAATAGATACATCACATAAACATTACATTCTATGTTGTGTTAATTTAGATACATGTTACATTTTAAGCAACTTTGATATAAAATGCATTCCCTCCCTCTAAAAAACCGCTATAATCAAGCCAGAGAGATGGCAAGTAATATCCCATAGCAGAGGAGAGGGTAACCATGAATATGCGGTTGAAGGCGATGAAAAAGCATGTTTTCTTTTGCGGCAGCGAGCATTGCGAGGGTCAGGAATCCAGCGAGGTAATGGAAGCGGTGAAGGAAAAGCTGGTAGAAGCGGGCATCCACAAGGAAATCAAGCTCAGCAAAACCAACTGCCTGGGTCTGTGCGGAAACGGCCCCTTCGCCCTGGTATACCCGGACGGCATCTGGTATTACAACCTGACCACTGATGATGCCGAGCGCATCGTGATGGAGCATCTGGTGAACAACGAGCCGGTGGAGGAACTGATCATGCACCGGATTTCCACCACCTGATCCGCCGGTACGGACAGTCTGCCCTATTTTTAATACAGCGTTCTCCATAAATAAAAGGTTGCATACGCACGCCATGGCTGCCAACCACGGCCCATGGTTTCCACTACCGGAAGCGCGGGCTTCACCGATTGGCCCAGCCTCATGCGGATGGCATGATGCAATCCCACATCCGACAACGGAAAAGCGTCCGGGTTGCGCAGGCAGCGCATGGACACATATTGGGCCGTCCACGGTCCGATCCCCCGTATCTCCATCAGCTTATCCTCCGCCAGCCGGAGGTCCCCCATTTGCAGGAGCTGTTCCTTGGACAGCTCTTTTTCTGCGATGAGCCGGGCTGCGGACAGCAGGGTTTCCGCCTTGAACCGGCTGAACTTCAGCGTTTGCAGTTCTTCGGGAGGAAGGGCGGCCAACCGTTCGGCGGAGGGAAAGAGCATAAATCTGCGGCCCTCATGGACAAGCTCCTCTCCATAGGTCTCCACCAGCCTTTTCTTCAGGGTGTAGGCAAAGGACAGATTGATCTGTTGGCCGATAACCGTCCAGCACAACGCCTCCAGAAGACTGGGCACCCCCACCAGCCTTAGGCCCCGGTACCGCTCCGCCACAGGCTGAAGCACCGGATCTCGGGCACATAAATCATAAAATTCCTCCAGCCGGGTATCCAGATCCAGCCATTCCCGGACAAACGCCACCGCTTCTTCACGCTGCGCGGCGGTAGGCTCACCGTTCAGAAAACGGAGGATGAGATAGCGCCCCCCCTCTATAGAAGAGGCCTCCGTTTCCCCGTCCTCCTCCTCGCCGATAGCCATAAGCACCGGCTCGTTTCCGACCCGGATGGCCTTGTACACGATCCGGTCCTCCACCTGGTGCAGACATTCCGATTCATTGCGTTCCAGGTATCCCAATGAATGGCTGAAGTTATAGTCCTGCGGCACTGCAAGCCGCTCAAAGCTTTTTTCCATAGCTGCGTGTTCCTCCTGTTCCGTTGTAGAATGTGGTGTCAAGATGCTTATCCATGGGTTATAATGGCAGGTAAAGCAGCATTGCGTTCTTCCGCGCGCCACGCAGACTGCCCATTGGGCTCGCGCTGCAGCAGGCGCCGCATACCGGAGGTGGATGCCCCTTGCCAGATATTGTTCTTCAGCCCCTAAGCCCTAAGCTGTCGGAGCAAGCCTTATCCCGATATATCCAAACCTTCCTCGACCAGGAACGGATGTCCGTCCACACCTTCATGATGCTGGAGAAGCTCCGCCGCAACAAGGGCTACCGGAACAGCGGTTATTCCCTATGGGATTATTTTGCCACGGAGCGGAGGCGCCGTCCCTATATTATTTCCGAGCAAACCTTCACCAGTTACACCCACAAGCTGGATGAAATTCTGGTGTATTGGGACCACCGGTATATGGAAGCGGCTTCACCCTTTGCCCGGGCCAGCGGGGTTTGCATCGCCAATTACAAGGAGCTGGCCATCCATCTGGAGCAATGCCCCCCTACGCTGTACCTGTTTGACCGGGATTACCAATGGTCTTTGGTACGGACGGACGAATCCCAGAACGAAATGGACTGGAACTGCCTGCAGATCGGCGAAATCGGGTCGCGCCTGCGGCCAACACGCACAGCAGCAGCGGGGGAACTGGGCGGGAAACCCCAGGCCATCGTTGCCCCGCCGGAGGGTTCCGCCTCCAATCTGATTCCACTGCTCCAGTCTGTTCCCAAAGTCACGTGATACTAAAAATCTGTCTGCGACGTGGTTCTGGTGAAACCATATTCACTGGGCAACATACACTACCGGGATAGGCTTGGCTTGGAAGCTCAAACATTTTGTTGGCCTTGATCGGATTTGATTGAAAAGGTGTCAAGGCCAACAAAAACTCGCCCTCAAACCAACCTATCCCTCCCGTTTCATGTTGCAGAATATGGTTTCACCAATTATATTTCGCCGGACACATCCTAGGGCGTGTCTGAAAACGCCGAGGGGAGCAGATTTTAGCGAATTTTCGTTTCAGGCAAGGCATTTTTGCGCAGGCGTACCGGGGGTACGTCAAGCGAAAGTAACGATAGCTCGGGACGAAAAGGCGCTGAAAGATGCCCTTAAGCGAGTTTTCAGACACGACCTAATTAAAACTGCTCCCCGGATCGATACCGGGAAGCAGTTTTTTTGATTGAATATGCAATTATGATCTGCGCTTACTGCTGACTGGCGGTTATGGCCTGCTCCAAGTCGAACAGGATATCCTCGATGGCCTCCGTTCCAATGGATAAGCGGATCAGGCCAGGCTCTACCCCTGCGTTAATTTGCTCCTCCTCCGACAGCTGCTGGTGGGTGGTGCTGGCAGGGTGGATAATCAAGGACTTGGAATCCCCGACATTGGCCAGGTGGGAGAAAAGCTGCACCGCATTGATTAGCTTCTTGCCGGCTTCCACGCCGCCGCTGATCTCGAAGGTCAGGATCGCCCCCTGTCCCTTGGGCAGATATTTCCGGGCCAGCTCATAAGAAGGATGGCTCTCCAGACCGGCATAGCTGACACTCTTCACCGCCTGGTGGCCCTCCAGATACCGGGCGACCTTCAGCGCATTCTCACTGTGGCGCTCCATCCGCAGATGCAGGGTCTCCAAACCCTGCAGGAGCAGGAAGGAGTTGAAGGGCGAGATGGCCGCACCCGTATCCCGGAGGAGCTGCACGCGGGCTTTGATGATATAGGCGAGCGGCCCTACCGCTTGGGTATACACCACACCATGGTAGCTGGGATCAGGCTCGGTCAAACCCGGGAATTTGCCTCCGGCGGTCCAGTCAAACTTGCCTCCGTCCACAATCACGCCTCCGATGGAGGTTCCGTGCCCGCCGATAAACTTGGTGGCGGAATGGACAACAATATCCGCACCGAATTTAATGGGCTGCAGCAGATACGGGCTGGGGAAGGTATTATCCACGATCAGCGGAATCCCGTTTTCATGGGCAACGGCGGCGATCGCTTCAATATCCAGCACATCCCCTTTGGGGTTGCCGATGGTCTCGGCGAACAGCGCCTTGGTTTTATCCGTAATGGCCGCACGGAAATTCTCGGGATCGGAGGCATCCACGAAGGTAACCTTGATACCCAGCTTCCGCATCGTATGGGCGAACAAATTGTACGTGCCTCCGTACAGAGTTGCCGAGGAAACGATCTCATCTCCGGATTCCGCGATATTCAGGATGGAATAGGTAATGGCTGCCGATCCGGAGGCCGTAGCCAATGCCCCTACGCCCCCTTCCAGAGCGGCGACCCGCTGCTCGAACACATCCGTCGTGGGATTCATTAACCGGGTATAAATGTTGCCGAATTCCTTCAGGGCGAATAAATTCGCCGCATGCTCCGTATCCCGGAAGCCGTAAGACGTGGTCTGGTAAAGCGGAACGGCACGGGACAAGGTGGTGGGGTCAATGGATTGCCCCGCATGGACAGCCAGAGTTTCAGGCTGCAGTTGGCGTTCTTGCGACATGGTTAATTCCTCCCGGTTTTTGTGGAGTGGCAAGGCTCTGACAGCGGCAAGCGCATTCAAGAATAAAACAGATCATTATACCAAGTATTCAAGTCGGTATTATAATAATTTTGATCATACCAACTTTACAAAGACCCGTCAATTCATTTACTTCTTTTCCCTTCCGGAAAATTCCTGCTTTCCTCTCCAAATGGGATTAACCGCCTTGCTTAGCCTGTCCGGGTATGGAGTCGCATTCCCGGGTTATACTAGGGTGTATGTGCAAATCCCAACGGGGTTGCAGGATACGCCTTAAGGCGTACACCTATCTTTTTCAAGAGAGAGACCCAGCCATGATTAAAGAACGCGTGATTCTGATAGCTGTCTGGATCATTGTCCTTGCAGCCATTGGACTGCTGGTGAAACGGAGCACCTGGCACCGGTTTGCCGCAGGATATCTGATGGCCCAAAACCTGACCTGGCTGAATGTCCTCCTCCACTGCCAGCTGGGAATGTTCGATTATCCGGTACGGGAGTTCCCGAGAGCCACTGACGTTGGCTTCACCCTGCAATATCTCCTTTATCCTGCCGTTGTCGGTTTTTGCATCCTGTTCGAGCCGCGGGGCTCCTTCTGGAAAAAAACCATATATATTCTTATATGGTCCACAGGAGTAATCATCCTCCGGCTGGTGCTGATGCATTATACACAGCTGATTGTTGCCTATCACTACAATTTGCTGCTGGATTGGGTGACGATGCTCGTCATCTTCCTCATTCCCATAGGCGTAACCAAATGGCTCTTCCGGGGTCCGGGTTATCTGAAGGCGGAGGAGAGGATTGTATGAGCATGAGAGTGGATTATTGGATTCTGCTGGGGGTTTGGTCGCTTTCCTTCTTACTGCTATTCTTTATTCCCCGGGCCAAAAGAAGACTGGCTCTGATTGCATACCTGTTCAAACAATCCATCACCTACCTGCTCGGTCTGGTTGCGGTAGAATACGGATTCCTGGAATATCCGGTTCGGGAGCTGGCCAAGGTTAACCGGACCAGCTTCACCTACGAATATATGGCCTATCCGGTTATATGCGCCGTGTTCAATGCGTATTATCCGGTAGAGAGCAGCCGGCTGCGGAAATTCCTATATTACGCAGCCTTTTGCACCGGTCTGACCATCCCCGAGGTTCTGCTGGAAAGGTACACAGAGCTGGTGCGGTATGTTCATTGGCATTGGTGGACCACCTGGCTGTCGCTTTTGGTGACGTTTTTTGCCACCCGCAGCTTCTGTGTGCTGTTCTTCAAGAATATCAGCCGCTATACAAAAGAAGCCAAAAGTCCCTGACCCCGCCGAAAGCGGAGCAGGGACTTTCACTTTGCAGCTGCTGTTTACCGGTAAGTCCGGATTGACAGCTGATCCAGGTGCTTGAAGGTGTAACCCTGTGTCCGGGCTTCATCAATGATCCTGCCCAGCGCCTGGGCATTATCCTTCGAAACAGAATGGAGAAGCAGCACCGCCCCGGGGTGGAGCTGCTCCATCACCCGGTCATAGGCATAGCCCGCCCCCTTCTGCTTATCTGTCTCCCAATCCTTGTAGGCGATGGACCAGAATACACTGGTATAACCCTGGTCCGCGCATTCCTTCAGCACCCGCTCACTGAATATCCCGCGGGGCGGACGGAGGTACTTCATGTCCTTCTGGCCGGTGAGAGACTCCACGCCGGAACGCACCTTCTCCAGCTCCTCGGCAATGCGGGCCTGTCCCAGTGTGCTCATATCGGGATGGCTCCAGGAATGGTTCCCCACTGCATGTCCCTCCGAAGCCATCCGCTTGATCAGCTCCGGCTGATCCTTAATATAATGGCCGGTGACGAAAAAAGCCGCAGGCACCTGTTTTTCCTTTAACACATCCAGGATTCCCGGCGTAAATCCGTTCTCGTATCCGTTGTCAAAGGTCAGGTACAGCTCCTTCTCCTCCGTATTGCCCAAAAAGATGGCGTTATGCCGCTTCAGCATCTCCATGAAGCCTTCCCGGGCGATGGAAGGAAGCTGTCCGTTTTTGCTTTTGTAGAAGCCGAAATTGTAGGTCCTGCCGCTGTTTTCCTGCTGCTGCACCATAGCCGCGGTGTGGTCTGCGGCATACGCCGCCTGGGGCACTGCCGCCAAGATGGCCGCCGCAGCGGCACCCGCCAGTAAACGCCTCTTGCTGTTCACCCCTTGCCGTAATAATCATATCTCCGACATGGGTAATATGGGTCAATGAGGCGCAATTCTCCCTTCCTGATTT
>JAEWMH010000116.1 GCA_023393235.1 Bacillota bacterium
ACCCGTAGGCATGTATAATGCCTCATTATAACATAATCTTCGAAGAAGATGAGATATGTATAAAAAAATCCTATAGGAATGGAGGGGACTAGGACGTGTTTGCAAACACGCCCTGAGGCTTCTTGACCTCTTACCCAGGCAACGGTATGCTGAATATAAAAGGGCAGCGGCCCAAAAATCAAGACCGGGAGGTGCACAGCAATGCCCAAAGCGGATGCGGAATCCCATTATCCCAAAAACGGCAGAGTTGTCCTCCATATCGACATGAACGCCTTTTACTGCTCGGTGCATGAAGCAGTAGAGCCGGAGAAATACAAGGGAAAGCCCTGTGCGGTGGCGGGAAGCGTGGAGCTGCGGCGGGGGATAGTGGTCACCTCCTCCTATGCAGCCAGAGGGAGGGGAGTACGGACCGGGATGCAGGTTCGGGAGGCCTTGCGGCTCTGTCCGGAGCTGTTGTTAATCTCGCCGGACTTTCACCTGTACCGCCAATTTTCCCGGCGTTTCCTGAACATTGCTTACAGCTATTCGCCGCAGCTGGAGACCATGTCCATCGACGAGTGTTTTCTGGACATTACCGGTTCCAAGCAGTTCGGGACCCCCGTCCAAATTGCGGAGGAGCTGCAGGGGAGAATCCGGACGGAGCTTGGGCTGCCCTGTTCCATCGGCATCGCCCCCAACAAGCTTTTGGCCAAGATGGGATCGGATATGAAAAAGCCAAACGGCATTACCATTCTGCGGAAGCGGGATGTGCCGTCGCTTTTGTGGGACAAACCCTGCTCGTATATGTATGGCATTGGCAGCCGGACGGGGGAGAAGCTCGGCAAGCTGGGCATCCGCACCATCGGGGAGCTGGCCCATGCGGAGGAGAGTTTTCTGACCGCCCAATTCGGCATTGTGGGATCCTGGCTGAAGGCTGCCGCCAACGGCGAGGATGAAACTCCGGTGAATCCGGAGCAGGAGGCCAGCAAGTCCATCGGCCATACGACCACTCTGCCCAAGGATTTCACGGACGAGCTGGATATCCGGCGTGTGTTTCTGAATTTGGCCGATCAGGTGTGCCGCCGGATGAGAAAGCAGCATCTCATGTCCTCCACGGTGCAAATTACCATCCGCAATCCCAGCATGAAAACCATCACCCGTTCGGTGACGCTGGATGCCCCCACGGAGGATGCGGACACCGTGTTCGAAACGGCCTGCAAACTTTTCCAGCGGCATTGGCAAAAAGGCCAGCCCGTGCGCCTATTGGGCATTACTCTGCAGAATCTGGTGGACAAGTCGGAGGCCGCGGTACAGCTGGATCTTTTCGACTATAACAGGCAGCCCAAGAAGGAGGAATTGAACCGGATAATGGATAAGCTCCGGGACCGTTTCGGCGAAAGCGCCATTCTCACCGCAGGTATGCTGGGTGATGATCCCTCGGCTCTAATCCGCAATCACAAGATCCGGGGAACCTCTCTGCAGACCGACCATTTGAAGGAAAAAGATTTTTTTGGGGAGTCCCAATAACAGAGGAACGCCATAGACTGTAACAGAGTCGCCATCTTTATTTGAACTTTGTATGAATTTATATTATAGTTCTTATTGAGGATGACTTTTGAGGAGGAAGATACAGATGGCCAAGTATACTTGGGTAGACAAAGAAACTTGTATTGCATGCGGCGCATGCGGCGCAACAGCCCCCGACATTTATGATTATGACGATGATGGACTGGCTGAAGTTATTTATGAAGGCGACGGCAACAAAGGCGTAACCGAAATTCCGGAGGATCTCTACGACGATCTCCAAGACGCTCAAGACGGTTGCCCGACAGATTCCATCAAGGTTGCAGAAGCAGCTTTCAATAAATAATTCATCCCTCAGAAGAAGCTGCCGGTATATATCCGGCGGCTTTTTTAGTTTTTCTGCCCCAAAACATGGTAAACTTGTCATGAACGTTTGAGGCCCTAAAGGAGGAATGAAAATGTCCGAGGTTAAACTGGCGGTGGCGTATGAGGATTACGAAAACGGCGTCGAGATGAAGCAGCTCATTGAGGAACTGGCGGCGAAGCCGGAGAGCAAGGAGCTGGAAAGCCTGATCATTGGCGATTGGGGCGGCTCGTATGAGAATGACTCCAGTGCCGTCGTGAAAGCGCTGGTGCAGGAGAAGGATGCTTTTCCCAAACTGCGGAAGCTGTTTATCGGAGACATGGATTCGGAGGAGTGTGAGGTGTCCTGGATCATGCATTCGGATCTGTCTCCGATCTTCACGGCATTTCCAGAGCTGACTTCCTTGACCATTCAGGGAAGCACAGACCTGAGCCTGAAGCCTGCCCGCCATGAGAAGCTGGAGGAGCTGGTTATCATTTGCGGTGGCCTGGGCAAGAGTGTGCTGGACAGCATTGCCCATGCTCATTTTCCCCGCCTCAAAAAGCTGGAGCTGTATCTGGGCGTGGATAATTACGGCTTCGACGGTACCCTGGAGGATGTACTCCCGGTGGCCAAACCCGGACTTTTCCCCGAGCTTACATACCTGGGACTGAAGGATAGTGAAATCCAGGATGAGATTGCCATCGCGCTGGCCGACGCGCCGATTCTGGACCAGCTGCACACCTTGGATCTGTCCATGGGAACCTTGACCGATGCCGGGGCGGAAGCGTTATTGAACAGCGAGCGGGTGAAGAAGCTGCGCCATCTGGATTTGAGCCATCATTTTATGTCGGAAAAGATGATCAAACGCTGGAAGCAATCCGGACTGCCTGCGGACATCAGCGATGCCCAGGATGAGGATGACGAATACCGGTACCCGGCGCTGACGGAGTAGGATGGGGCAGCTGATTCTGATTGGCAATCCCGGCAACCGCCGGACGGAAGGGCTGCAGGAGGCACGGCGGCAGCTGGGGCTGGAGCCGGCACGGGTGATCCCGTATCTGGATTTGCTCCAGGGGACAGCTACTTTGGAAGAGGCGTGCCTGCGCTTTGGCCTTCCGGCGGATGCTGTTCCCATGCTGCGGTTAGATGCTCCCGGCGAAGACTTCCAGGTGGAGCGTCTGTTAATCGCCCTAGGGGCTCCGGATGCTCCGGTTGAGCAGCAGGACGAGCGCCTGCTGGCTTACGGGACCATTCCCGATCCCCATCCGCTGGACGAGGAAGAGGCGCTTTCCATCCGTGAGGAGGCGGGGCGGCTGTACCATCCCGCCCAGTGGTTCCGCGGATATATGCGGTTGTTGGGGCGGCTGGAGCGGGAAGCGGAGAAGCTGTGGCCTATCCCGTTCTGGTCGAATGCTCCCTCCGATATTGCCGCCATGTTCGATAAACGGGTTACCTGCCGGATTCTCTCCGGAGCCGGAATTCCCGTGCCGAAGCCGCTGGCTCCGCCTGCGGAGCTTCCGGACTATGAAACTCTGCGCGAAACGATGCTCCAGAAGGGGAAACACCGGGTTTTTGTGAAGCTGGCTTCCGGCTCGGGGGCATGCGGGGTTGTGGCGTACCAGGTGAACCCGCGGACAGGGGGGGAGGTGGCTGTTACCACCCTGGGAGTGGAGCAGCACCTGACCCGCCCGCCGGTGTATTACAACGCCATCAAGCCATTCCGCTATACGGAACCGAAGCTTATCCGGCTGCTGCTGAACTGGCTGCTGACCCACGGGGCGCATGTGGAGGAGTGGATAACCAAGGCCACGTATCAGGGCAGGGCTTTTGATGTCCGCCAACTGGTGGTGGACGGGCAGGCCTGCCACAGTATTGCGAGACTAAGCCGGACGCCCATTACCAACCTTCATTTGAGAAGCGAGCGGAAGAGTCTGGAGGAGCTGGGCCTATCGGAGGAAATCAGGCGGGAAGCGGGAGAATGTGCGGAACGGGCACTGTCTTTATTTCCGCGCGCACTGGTTGCAGGCGTGGATGTATTGCTGCGGCATGGCACCTATGCTCCCGTTATTGGGGAGCTGAATCCCTTCGGCGATCTGTTGTACCGGGTTGACTATCAAGGTTACGGCACCTACGCTTGGGAAATGAAACGCCTCCCGGATTACCACACCTGGAAGGGGCGCTGCTTTGCGGGAGGAGCTGCAGGAGTCACAGCACAATGACGGATATGAACCGGATCGTGGGCGACTACGATATTCTAATGATTACCTTGGACACCCTCCGTTACGACGTGGCGGTGCTGGAGGAAGCCAATTGTCCCAACCTGTGCGGCGGCGGCCATTGGGAAAAACGGCATTCGCCGGGGAGCTTCACCTATGCGGCTCACCATGCTTTTTTCGGGGGATTTCTGCCGACACCCGTCACCACAGACAAGGCAGGGCCTGAACACATCAGATTGTTTCATTCCAAAAACACCGGCAAACCCACCCATCCCCACACCTGGCTGTTTGATACGCCGGATATTGTTTCAGGCCTGGCAGGAGAGGGGTATAAAACCGTCTGTATCGGCGGAGTGATTTTTTTCACGAAAAAAGTGCCGTTAGCGCGTGTGCTGCCTGGGTATTTCCAGAAAAGCTACTGGCGCATGAGCTTTGGCGTGACCAATCCGCGCTCCACGGAGCATCAGGTGGATCATGCGTTGAAGCTGCTGGGAGAGACCGGGCAGGAGGAGCGGCTTTTTCTGTTTATGAACATTTCGGCCATTCACGGGCCTAATCATTATTTTGTTCCGGGGGCCAAGCGGGACTCGGCGGACACCCAACGGGCCGCCTTACGCTATGTGGACGGCCAGCTGGGGAGGCTGTTTGCCGCTATGCGCGGCCGGAAGCGGCCTGTTTTTTGCTTGGTCTTCTCGGATCATGGCACGGCCTATGGAGAAGACGGTTACGAAGGGCACCGGCTTGCCCACGAGGTGGTATGGACGGTGCCGTACCGCGAGTTCATTCTTTAAGGGTGTGACGGCGGGGGCAAGTTGCCCGGCTTAGCTGGTATAGTTCCGCACTATTCCGTTTAGTGTGCGGAGGTGGTGGTTTGCGGGTCTAGACGCTAAGGGAACTCAGAAGCGCTTAGCGGCTGAAAAGGCGGCTATTTGAATTGTAACGGAATTCAGCGTCTCTTAGCGCACACTTTGCAGCCTTTTTGGTCCGGATAAGTACGCTAAGGGTCTCAAAGTTCCGTTAGCGAGCGAAGATGGTGGATTTCGACGGCTAAGAGCCTCGAAGTTCCGTTAGCGCGCGGAGATGGTGGATTTCAGCGGCAAGAGCCTCGAAGTTCCGTTAGCGCGTCGAGAGAGCAAGTTTCGGCTTCTAGGAACCGTTTGGTCCGATTGCGTTTAAAGGTGGCGAATTCCGGCCTGAAAGAAGCGGTTGGCCCCGGTGGTCCAGGTTATAAGGCTTCCATAGAAAGGAGGACGTTCCCGTGTTCGAATCAACTTTTCCCGATCCGTCGGATGATGCGGCTATTGCCCGGTGGAAGGAGATGGTACGGACAGAGCCGTACCTCTCCTATTTGTACTCGTATCCCCATAAAACCGCTTACCGGGAGCTGAAGCCGGGCCTGCCTCTTGCGCAGCTGTGGGAGAAGGAACCGGCCGAAAGCTTTTTCTTATATATGCATATCCCCTTTTGCGGGGCCCGCTGCGGCTTCTGCAACTTGTTTACGCTGCCCGACAGGCAGCCGGAGCTGCACCGGCAGTATGTGGATGCTCTGGAGCGGCAAGCCCGGCAATGGGCGTCGTTCGTGAGCCGCAAACCCTTCGCCCGTTTTGCCATTGGCGGGGGCACCCCGACGCTGCTGGCGCCGGAGCTCCTGGATAGGCTATTCAACATAGCCGAAGGGGTTATGGGCATAAATCCGGAGAAGGCATCCATCTCCGTGGAGGCTTCCCCCGATACTGTTACGCCGGAGCGATTGGATATTCTCCGCAAGCGGCGGGTAGACCGGATCAGCATGGGGGTACAAAGCTTCGTGGAGGCGGAGTCTGCGGCTATCTACCGGCCGCAAAAGCCGCTGGAGGTGGAGCGTGCGCTTGACCGGCTGAAGCGTTACGATTTCCCGGTGCTCAATCTGGATCTGATCTACGGGCTGCCCGGGCAGACAGTTCAGTCCTGGCTGTATTCCTTGGAGCGTGCGCTGGCGTTCCAGCCCGAGGAAATCTTCCTGTATCCCCTGTATACACGGGAGCATACCATCCTCAAGCCCGGAGAAAGCCGACGGGACGGCACCGATCTGCGGATGGACTGTTATCTTGCCGCCCGGGACCGGCTTGTGGCGGAGGGGTATGTCCAATCCTCCATGCGCCGGTTTGCCAAAGCCCCGGCACATTCCGGCAAGACCGTGCTGCCCTATGGCTGCCAGGAGGAGGGTCTGGTTGGGCTGGGCTGCGGCGCCCGCTCCTATACCCGGCAGGTGCATTATGCAACCCGATATGCCGTCAGCCGGGTGGCCTCGGAACGGATTATCCGGGAGTATATCAGCGCCGACAGTTATGAAACCGCGGACTACGGCATGGTGCTGGACAGCCGGGAGGAGAAACGCCGCTACATTCTGAAGGCGGTACTGCATCAGGAAGGCTTAGCCCTACCCGCTTATGAAGAACGGTTCGGCAGCCCCGCGCTGGAGGATTGCCCGGAGCTGCAGGTGTTGGTGAAGGCGGAGTGGGCCTCTCTCTCGGATGGCATCCTCCGGCTGAATGACGAAGGCCTTGCCCATTCCGACGCCATCGGCGACGGGCTGATCTCTACGGCTGTGCGGGAGCGGATGGAAGGATTTGTGTTCGCATGAGGGCCGTTTTGTATTACCGCGGCTCCTTATCCTCCTGCAACTACGACTGCCCGTATTGCCCCTTCGGCAAAAAGAGGGACACGGCCGAAACCCTTGCCCGGGACCGGGAGCAGCTGTCCCGGTTTGTCCAGTGGGTGGGTGCACAGAGTGAAGCCGGCCACCGGTTGAAGATCTTTTTTAACCCATATGGAGAGGGGCTGATCCACCGCTGGTACCAGACGGCTATGACGGAGCTGTCCCATATGGGACATGTGGACAAGGTGGCCATCCAGACGAACCTGTCGGCGGGACTGGCCTGGACGGACGGCCTCAATCCGGACAAGGCGGCTTTCTGGGCTACTTATCATCCGGGACAGGTGGGAGAGACGGCGTTTTTGGGCCGGTGCGGAGAGCTGCTCAGCCGGGGCATTTCTTTCAGCGTGGGGACGGTAGGCGTAAAAGATGCCTTCGAAGCCATAACCTCGCTGCGTCGCAAGCTGCCTGCCGGGGTGTATCTCTGGGTTAACGCCTACAAGGATAAGGCGGATTATTACACAGAGGAGGACCGCTTGTTTTTAAGCGGAGTCGATCCTCATTTTGAACGGAACCTGATGGATTATGAAAGCTCCGGCAAAAACTGCCTGGCAGGCGAGTCCGTTTTCTATGTCCAGGGCACGGGTCTGGTGAAGAGATGTTACCAGGACCGGCAGGTGCTGGGGCATCTGTACCGGGAGGGGCTGGAGGGACTGTCCCGCCGGCGGCCCTGCAGAATGGATAGCTGCGGCTGCTACATCGGATATATCCATATGCCGGAGTTAGGTTTGACGGAGGTGTACGGAGAGCGGCTGCTGGAGCGGATTGCTGAAACCGGCGCGGGGATGTATAGAAGCTGAGCCATGCCGGGATGGCGGAATCAGCAAGGGGCCGTTTTTAATAAGGAGGAGCGCGGAATCATGCTTAGGAAGCAGCAGGGCTGGACCATATGGATGACAGGATTGCCCAGTGCGGGGAAAACCACTACCGCCAATGCATTAGCGGAAAAGCTGGAGGAGCTCGGCTGCACCGTGGAATGCCTGGATGGCGACGTATTGAGGCAGCATATCGGTTCCGGCCTGGGATTTACCCGTGAGGACCGGATGGAGAATGTGCGCAGGGCGGTGTATGTGTGCAGTCTGTTGAACCGGCACGGGGTAAATGTGGTTGTGTCTATGGTCAGTCCGTATGTGGAGATGCGGGCGTATGCACGCGGTCAGCTGGCCCATTTCATGGAGGTGCATATCGACTGTGCCTTATCCGAATGTGAACGGCGGGATGTAAAGGGGCTTTATGCCAAAGCGCACCGGGGAGAGATCCCCATGTTTACTGGTGTGTCTGATGGATACGAACATCCGGAGAATCCGGAACTGACCCTTCATACGGACCGGTCCAGGCTCGAGGATAATGTGCGGCTTCTCCTGGAGATGCTGAAAACCCGGGGATTTTCTACAGCCATCTCCATGTTCGGGGTCTAGAGTCTCATTTAACGGCGGCGCCGTTTTGCCGATATAATCCATGACGACACGGCAGAAAGGCGGTGCTGGTATGAATCAAAAAGAGCTGGAGGAGCAGCTGCAGGCGTTTTTTGAGCATAATCCTCTGGATGATGATATGGTATATCTCAAGCAATTTGTGAAGGAGCACCCGGAAAACAAGCTTTCCTGGTATCTGCTTGGCAAGGAGTATGCGCTGCGGGGAAAACAAGGGAAGGCGCGGTACTGCTTTGCCCAGGCGGGAGAGGTGTATGAGGCCTTCGAGAAAAAGAAGGTCCGTCTGGGGCTTCTGGAGGAGTTGAAGGCGGAGGAAGGGACAGCCGCCGGCGGCACCGTCCGCAAAAAACGGGCAAGATTGGCAATCAAGCTGGCCGGGGTAGTATTAATCGCGCTTCTGGCCGGCTCATACATATTGGGGGACGGGGTTCTTCCCCGCGAAGACACGAACGGGTCCGGTGAATTAGCTGCGGACGTGCCCGGGCCAGCTGCTCAGGGAGAAGGGGGTCTGCGGATTCTGTATACCGATCCGGTTGCCGGACGGGGTCAGGAGCTGTGGAAGCAGGTGGTCCAGCCGGGGCAGGCTCCGGGCAGCAAAACACTGGTGGTGGAGGGGATACCCACCTCCGACGGGAAATGGGTTAACGGGCTGCGTCAGCCAACACTGTTGGCCAGTGCAGAGACTGCTTTTGCCGGTAACGGTGTGAAGGTGGATTATCATCAGCAGGCCTGGTGCAATTGTACTCCCCAGATGAATCCGGAAGCAGCGGCTGCTGTAGCCTCCTGGTACCAGAGCCAGGAGCAGGACGTGATCCTGCGCTCCGTCGTCAAAGCCTACCAAAGCAGGTACGGGGCTCCGCTGCCCGAAACCCTGGACGGGGTGGTCCGGAATTTTCCGGATAATCTCCTGCCGGGATATACGGAGCAGATGAAAGCGGCTTATGAGGTACTGCGGAGCGGGGCTCCCTCAACCGGTACAGCTCCGGGCACCGGTGGAGTAGCAGGCGCCGGTGTTGGCCAGGGTGGAGCAGGCCAGCCTTCCGCACTCTTCAGCGATCCGTTGGAGATTGTGGTCGACCGCCAAAATTACAGGCTTGCTCTGGTCAGCGGACGGTTTATTCTGCGCAGCTATCCGGTTGGCCTGGGTGGAGACAAAACGCCTGAGGGTGTATTCACCATCACGGACAAAGTCAAAAACCCCAACGGCAGGGACGATGGGGACTTCGGCTCCAGAGGCATGCAGCTGTCGGATACCGACTATGCCATTCATGGAACGAAAGAGCCGAGGAGCATTGGAGAAGACCGCTCACTCGGCTGCGTTCGGATGTTGAAGGCGGATATAGAAGAGCTGTTCGATATGGTCCCCTCCGGAACCAAGGTAACCATCGGACGCGGCCTGCTGCCGGCGGATATCCTCCGGAGCGAATCGCCCTTCCGTATGCCGGCCCTGCGCCAGGAAACCAATCCCGGCAAAATCTACAGGTGGCTGTAGATTAACCGTTTACAATGATCAGTACGGAAACAAGTACAACGATGGCGCCCACAATGGAGGCCGTCCAAATGATGGCCTTCTTATTCACTTCGTTGTCCTTTTTCTTGTTGCGGGCCATAATGGGAGCCTGCTTCTTCACGGACATGTATGATCGCCCTTTCTTCTCACGATATTGAACACTCTTATTTTAGCACAATCCTGCGAGGGTGTACTAGCACCCCTTTACAAATTCGCTCCAGGGCTGCTGATATTCTTGCAAACCTTGGAAGGATGGGGTTTAATAATGAAGGAGACAGCGTAAGCTTACGAAGTTGAGCCTTGCTTAACAGCAAAGCTCTTGGGAGGAAGCCGGATGGACGGAAGAGATTGGAGCAAGTTTTTGCTCCCGTACGAGCAGTCGGTGGAGGAGCTGAAGGTCAAGTTCAAGCTTCTGCGGACAGAGCTCAAGTCCCGGGAGGAATATTCGCCTATTGAGTTCGTGACAGGGCGGGTGAAGAAAATATCGAGTATTCTGGCCAAGGCCAAAAAGCTGAACGTGCCCATGGACCAGCTGGAAACGGGTATCGAGGATATTGCGGGCATCCGCATCATGTGCCAGTTCGAGGAGGATATTGAGCGGCTGGCGGAGCTGATTGCCGACCGCAAGGATCTGAAGGTGCTGTATTGCAAGGACTATATCCGCAACAAGAAGGAAAGCGGGTACCGCAGCTATCATATTATTGTGGAATATCCGGTGCAAACCTCATTGGGGATGAAGAATATATTGGCCGAAGTCCAGCTGCGTACGCTGGCGATGAATTTTTGGGCCACCATCGAGCATTCCCTCAATTACAAATATCATGGCATTATTCCCGCGGATATCAGCGGGCGGTTATCCAAGGCGGCGGAAGCGGCTTACCGGCTGGATAAGGAAATGTCCAGCATCCGGGATGAGATTGTGGAATCCCAGAAGCTGTTTGAGGACCATTCCATTCTGGTGTCCAAGATTCTGAACCTGATCCAAGTGCTGTATTTCTACCGCAAGGGCAAGGAGGCGGCGGAATTTCAGCGCAGGCTTGAAGAAATCTGGGAGTCCAACGAGCTGCCCAAGCTGTACGGACTGGCGGACGAGGTGGAGAAGGCTGTAATCAAGGCAAGAGAGGCCTTTAAGACCAAGCCCGAAGGGGAACAAGGATCATGAGGGGCTACGAGGAGCTGTATGTGGCCTTCATTTATTACTTCAATATTGAGCGGGACTATTTCGAATGCCATGAGGTAATGGAGGCGCTGTGGCTGGAGGAGGGGCGCAACCCCATCTTCCAGGGGCTCCTGCAGATCGCAGTGGGGCTGTATCATCACCGCAACGGCAATGTCAGCGGTTCGATCAAGCTTTTCTCCCAGGGCATCGCCAAACTGGAGTCACAGCCGGACATTCTTCACGGCATCCGGCTGCAAAAGCTGGTAGGGGATGCAAGGGTATATGTCGAGAAGCTGAACCGGCTGGAGGAAGAGCCCTTCGAATTCTATGATCTGGATATCGAGGTTACCGATCCGGTCCTGGAGGGGTTAGTGGAGGAGATGAAGCTGAATCCCCCCGAAAAAGAAGAATAGCGCGGCTGCCCTGTATGCGGGGCGGCCGTTTTTTGGTTGCGGAGGCAAATAGCATCCTCTGCTTCCGTTAGAATCGCCAGCGGCATAGTGCCCGTCGCCAGGCATGGAAATAACAAATCTGACAAAGCCTATTTTGCGAAAAGACGGCAGTTTGGAAATGTAACAAATCTGAGCCGCGTCATTCATAATCGGCAGTGGGGTCCCAGCGGTAGTGGAGACGCACAAAAAAACACCGGACCGCAGGTAGTGATGACCTGTGAGGTTACCGGTGTTTTGCCATTTACGTTTACGAGCCCTTGTATTTATTGAGAAAGGCCTTGAATTTTTCGTAGGACTCGGCAGAGGGTTTGTTCTTTTCCATGGAGAAGCCGCCTTCGATGCGGTCCACCTCCTGGCCGTCCTTGTAATAAACCAGGGTAGGGGTGTACTGCAGCTTGTAATCCGACCAGCCCTGCGGAAATTCCAGGACATTGTACATCTTCATATCCACACCCAATTCCTTGGTCAGCGGTACCAAATGAGGGGTAGTTGCCACACAGTGAACGCAGGTGGGGGAGAAGAAGTAGACGAACAGACTGGCTTTATCGGACAGCTTCTGGGTCAGATCAGCAGGCAATATGATGTTCTGGTAATTAGGATTGTCCAGCTGCTTGACTGTCATGGAGTTCAACTGGGATGCGGGAACACCATAAACATTGTTGTCCTTGGCCTTGAGGGAAGCTTTATTGACGAAGAACAGGATAACAAACGCACCAAGAATAATGCCCAGAAAAATAATCATCTTCTTCAATGTTTACGCGCCTCCTCTGCAAGTCCTTTAGTCAAGTTATTGACTCTTATTCTTGGTATAGTATAGCATAGAAC
>JAEWMH010000160.1 GCA_023393235.1 Bacillota bacterium
CTCGTGCGGCGCTCGCTGTAGCCGCCCCCTCCGATGGGGCGGCCGAAGCCCTCGCGGCCCATACGGGCGGCCGCGGCGGCATCTTCGATGCACTCCCGGGGCAGCTCCTTCAGGAACCGGGAGGGTGCATTGGCGCTGGTGCGGCCGAAGAGCATGCGCATCCGGGCGCAGGTCAGATACAGCTCCTGCTCGGCCCGGGTAATGCCCACATAGGCCAGCCGGCGCTCCTCCTCCAGCTCCTCGTTGCTGTTTTGGACACGGCTGTGGGGGAAGATATTCTCCTCCATCCCTACTATAAACACTGCGGGGAATTCCAGTCCCTTGGCACTGTGCATGGTCATCAGCACCACAGCATCGCCGCTGCCCGCCTCCTCGTCCCGGTCCATGGTATCGATATCAGCGATCAGCGCCAGATCCGTCAGGAAGGACACCAGAGACTTGTCCTCGTTCCGCTTCTCGAATTCCATCGTCACGGAGAGGAATTCGTCGATATTTTCCAGACGGGCCGTGGATTCCAGGGTATTCTCCCGGACCAGCTCCATCTTGTATTCGGTCAGCTCCAGCGTCTTCTCCGTCAGCTCCGTTACGGATAAGTATTCCAGCATCCGGTGGAGATTAGTCACCATTTCATAGAAGTCCCACAGGGTATTCTTGGCCTTCGCGCCCAGCTCCATACCGTCCAGCTGACCCAGCATGGCAAACATGGAGATGCCTTGGCGGGCTGCGGCTTCAGCCAGCTTTTCCACCGTGGTATCCCCGATCCCCCGCTTGGGCACATTGATGATCCGCCGCAGGCTGATATCGTCGTCCGGGTTGGAGATGAGCCGCAGGTAAGCGAGGATATCCTTGATTTCCTTACGGTCATAGAACTTGATGCCGCCGACAATCTGGTAGGGCACCTCGGACTTGATGAGAATTTCTTCTATTACCCGGGACTGGGCGTTGGTCCGGTACAGAATGGCATAATCCCGGTATTTCCGGCCCTGGGTTAGCCCCTTCTTGATCTGGGATACCACATAATACCCTTCCTCATGCTCCGAATCTCCCTGGTACACCTGGATCTTCGCGCCCTCTCCCTTATCCGACCATAGGTTCTTGGCCTTGCGGCCCGAGTTGTTGGCAATCACCTTGTTGGCGGCGTTCAGGATGGTGGAGGTAGAACGGTAATTCTGCTCCAGGAGAATCGTGGTGGCTTCCGGATAATCCTGCTCGAAGTTGAGGATATTGGTAATATCCGCCCCCCGCCAGCGGTAGATGGACTGGTCGCTGTCGCCCACCACGCAGATGCGGTGACGCTTGTCGGCAATCATTTTGCAGAGCATATACTGGGCCCGGTTGGTATCCTGATACTCGTCCACATGGACATACTGGAACTTGTTCTGGTAATAATCCAGCACCTCGGGAACCTCTTTGAAGAGCTGGATGGTGGTCATGATCAGGTCGTCGAAGTCCAGGGAGTTGTTGGCCTTCAGCTTTTTCTGATAGAGCTTGTACACTTTGGCAACAATACCGTCAAAATAGTCGCCGATGAGCGCTTCCTTCCGCTCCGGGGTAATCAGCTCATTTTTGGCATTGCTCATGGCGGCCTGGACCGCCTTGGGCTCGAACTTCTTGGTGTCGTAATTCAGCTCCTTCATACAATTCCGGATTACGGACAGCTGGTCGGCCGAATCGAGTATGGAGAAGTTGGAGGAGAATCCGATCCGCGAGATATCGCGGCGAAGGATTTTGACGCACATGGAGTGGAACGTGGATACCCAGATATCTCTGGCGGAGGGACCCACCAGCTTCTCCACCCGCTTCTGCATCTCCCGGGCAGCCTTATTGGTAAAGGTGATGGCCAGAATGCTCCATGGCGCAGCCTTGTTGGTCGCAATCAAATAGGCAATCCGGTGGGTCAGCACCCGGGTTTTGCCTGAACCTGCCCCGGCCATAATAAGAAGAGGACCGTCTACGGTCTGTACCGCCTTCTGCTGAGGGGTATTAAGCAAACGGACCGCCTGTTCAATATTCACTGAAAAGCTCATCACATTCCATCCTGTCTATATTAATTATTCGCTTTATGAAGAAAAGGGTAAGGTTCCGCTGCATGCGGATAACGGAAGTCCATCCACACGGCGGACCGCTTCCACGGTGGCCAATGCACCGGACAGATTCTGGTAGATGGCGTTGCCTACCACTATGGTATGGGCAGCTTGCGCAGCCTGACTGGCCCGCTCCGGACCGTCGATGCCTCCCCCGTAAAACAACCTGGCGGAGGTCAACCGCTCCTTCACCTGCCGGACCCAAACCATGTTGCCGAAAACACCGCTGTACTCCACATAGAATATGGGGACACGGAACAGCTTGTCCGCCAAGGCCGCATAGGCCAAGACATCCTCCAGGGATTCCGGAGTTACGGCCCCTGTGAGTCCGGCAGCCGTCGATTGTTCATTGAGAATCACATAACCCTCTGCAGCAACCCGGCTCCAATCCATATACGGCTCCGCATCTCTTAGCACCTGCTGGTGGTGTCCGGTAATCCATTCCCCGCGGGATGTGTTGAGCACCGAAGGAACCAAATACCAGTCGAAGCCCTGTACCAGCGCTTCATCTGTAGAAATTTCCAGAGCGCATACCACGGGGTACCGCCGCAGCCGCTCCAATAATGCCGAAGTATTATCATACGTAATACCGGAAGAGCCGCCGATGACAAAAGCATCGGTGCCGGACCGGCAGAGCTTGTCCAACGCGTCGTCGGACAGAACTTTTTCGGGATCCAGCTTGAAGATATGGCGCCAATGGGTAAAAGACTCTTGCATGGGAAACCCCTTCCTGCCGAATTGCAAAGGCCGCTTCTCTCTTTCAAGTCTACGGGAGGCTGCACAGGGTGTCAAATGGGTCTTTGGTTGTGCAAGTCTTTGCAGAAATTCAAGATTAACTGTGCTATATTGAATACAGGCAAGCATTAAGTCGTAGGTTAATAGTCTCTTAATAAAGGGGAAGGAACACATGCCCAAGACCATACTGTTGGAAATTGACATTGAAGAGGGGGAAGATTACGTTGTCAAGGAGCTTCTAGCTTACCTGGCATACACCAAGCGGATCAAGAAGTATCTGTGGCAGGAAAAAGAAAGCGCCTCCCTCCGAAACGCGGTTCCGGGTGCTCCGGTTACCCCGGCGGTCCAGCGGCCTTCTCCCAAAGAGGCGCCTGCCGCCGCCAAACCTCCGGCAGTTCCCCCAAAGGCTGCGCCCGTACCCCCGGGACCCAAAAATGTGGAAGCCTCCCAAATGATGATGTCCATGCTGGAGGATCTCTCCCGGTGGAAAAAGGAAAATAGGCTGATCCGTTTGAAGGCGCTGAAGGGCAAGGGTCAATTCCTGGACATCGCCTGCAAAATTGTCAGCCATGACGCCGATGTAGGTACAGTTACCGTATATGATGTGGACCGGAAGGTTGTGGAAACTGTACGGCTGACGGAAATTGAAGATATGGCTCAGGCTCTGTAAAATGCGGAAATGACCCATAAAGCGCCTCTCATGCTGAATTCTAAAGCTCCCCTGCGGCTTCCGCCTGCAGCGGGAGTTTTTGGTATGGAGCGGAAGATGGGGAATACTATCCTTAAAGCCCCATTACGTCTTCTATAAAAGGATGGTTGTTATGTCTTACGATGTTCGCAACGGATTCCAAAAATGGCTCCGTCTGTGGATTCGGACTGCCGCGATAGCGGTTTTTTTCCTCGCGGCCGTACTATTGTCGCCAGCTTCCGGAGAGGCCGCCGAAGCGGATCCGCAAGGGCAGATCGAACGCTTTGATGTCCAGAAGGGCCAGGTTACGGCCCGCATTCCGGTAACGGCAGAGATGCAGCAGGAGCTCAGCCGGCTGGCCCAATCCGCATCGGGCTCGGCAGGCACCTTCCGGATCGATCCCGATGACGGTACGGTGCTGCATGTTCCCTTGCGGCCGGCCCTGGAAATCCGGCAGCCCGGCTTCTATGCTCTGGCCGCCGAGGCTTATCTGTTCCTGCCCAAGGGGCGGGAGCCGTACATTCTGTTCTTCTCGGAGGAGAACGAACCCCGGCTGTTCGGCTTGAAGCATCCCGTCAACCGGCTGCTGACACTATGCGGCTGGGAGGATGCGTATGCACCCGCCGGGCAATAATGCATCCGCCCCCTGTGCCTTGTGCGGACGGGCAGGGGTCTCGACCACTGTCCATCACCTGGTTCCCCGGGAGATGGGCGGCAGCCGTGAGCCCACTGCCCTGCTGTGCCACCCGTGCCACAAGCAGCTGCACGCCCTCTATACCAATGAGGAGCTGGCGGCCCGGCTTTCCAGCATCGCGGCCCTGCAGGCGGATGACCAGATCGGCCGGTATCTGAAGTGGATCCGCAAGCAGCCGCCGGAGACCATTCCCCGGACGCGAAAATCCAGGGCCGTGCGGGGAGAAAGATGAGCGCATATAAACCCACTCCAAGGAGTTATCCGCCGTGCACCAGCCGCTGGTTGTCTTCATCCCAGCGCCATACCGGCTCATCAGCCGCTGCCTTGAGCTGCACCCCGCCCAACATCCGGTCCACGCCGCCCAGCCTGACGTAATCTGCCTTGCCGGCCAGCACATCCTGGCCGTCCGGCGTCAGATGTACGGTGAAACCCGGCAGGGGCCCGGCATCTCCGTAGCGGGGGAGTTCATCGGGTATACTGAGCCGGAGCAAGGGAGCCGGGCCCGAGCCCAGCCGCCGCAGGTATGCCCAAAAGGCCAGATCCCCGATGCCAAAGAGGGGAAGCGGGCCGGTTGCGGCCTGGAACAGCGGCAGCAGATGGTGGATGCCGGCGCTGACGGCCTGCAGCGCCGCGCGCTCTATGCGCCCCAGTCCGTCCGTCACGGACGGGAAGCGGCTCAGGTGCGCGGCGAAGGCCTCCCGCAGAAAAGGCAGCGCCGCCGTGTCGGCCTGGAGCAGAGCTTCCACCGGCCGCGGGTCGGGGGAAGCGTAGGCCTCCCAGGCCTGGCGGCCCAGCGCCAGCGCTTCTGCGGGGACGGGGCGCCGCCCGGGGTAAAGCCCGGCCAGCTGCTCCGCCGTAAGCTGGCCCAGCCCGTGAAACGGCTCGATCCCCGGATACGAGCCGATGGTGACGAGCTGGATGCGGAGGGGCTCTCTGCCGCCCTCCGCATCCAGCTGCGCCAGACGATGCAGCAGGTACGCCTGCATCGTCTGATCGAAGAGATCGTGCTCCATCCAGAGCACGATCTCTTCGCCTTGGGCGGCGGCCCGGGCCAGCGCCGCCTCCTGCTCGCCGCAGGTTCCGGCGAACAGCGCCTGCGGGATGCCGTAGGTCTCCTCCATCCAGGCTGCGCGCTTCTCCCGGAATGCAGGACTCTCCATCTGCAGAGCTACCGGCCCCTCCGTGTAATCCTCCCGCCACGGCAACAGCGTTCCTC
>JAEWMH010000014.1 GCA_023393235.1 Bacillota bacterium
CGCCTCTGCCCTTCAGTTACCAGCGGTTGCCCTTCGCCTCCGCCCTTCTGCCCTTCCGCTGCCCAACCGCGCCCTTCCCCGCCCGAGCGGCGTTCACGCCCCAGCCAGTCCTGATGGGGAAACCGCCCCATCTCCACCACCTGGCGCACCGTGAAGCCCACAGGCGGAATCGCCTCCTGCTCCAGCACCGCCATCAGCTGCGCTAGCCTTCGGCGGGAGTACGTCTCCGCCGGACGGCCTTCGATGCGCACCTCACCGGCATCGGCCCGCTCCACGCCGGAGATCAGCCGCAACAGCGTAGATTTGCCGCTGCCGTTGGGACCGATGATGCCGTAGATCTCCCCCGGCTTCACCCGGAAGCTCACACCCTGCAGCACCGGAGTGCCGTCATACCCTTTAAAGCAATCCACCGCCTCGATCATGGCGCCCATTCACCCGCTTTATCCAAATATTAATTCCGGGTCCCGACAGGGCGTCCGGCACAGCTACGCATATATTCATAATTGGAATTCAACCTGTTATTCAAACGGAATTTTTCCTGTTATCCAATCGGAATTCAGCCTGTTATCCAAACGGAATCCGGCCAGTTACTCAAACGGGCTTTACCCTGTTACCCAAGCTACCCGCCCGAGCGGATCCTCCGCTTCTGCAGCAGATACGCAAAGAACGGGGCGCCTAACAGCGCCGTGACCACACCCAGCGGAATTTCCTTGGGCGACAGCACCATCCGGGCCAGCGTATCGGCCCACAGCACATAAATCCCGCCCACCAAGGCCGACAGCGGCAGAATCAGCCGGTAGTCGGGGCCGATGGTCAGCCGCACCAGATGCGGCACCACCAGGCCCACGAAGCCGATGACGCCGCACACGGAGACAGCGGCCGCCGTCAGCAAGGTGGAAACCAGAAGCACAATCAGCTTGGTGCGCTCCAGATCCACACCCATGTAAGCCGCTTGGCGTTCTCCTAGGGCCATCAGGTTCAGCTGTCGCACGTAGACACACAGCACAGAAAATCCAACCACAGCATACGGGAACATAATTTGCGAATAAGACCAGTTGCGCATGGACAGGCTGCCCATGAGCCAATAGAGGATTTCATTAACCACCTGGTTGGACATGCTGACCATCAGGGACACGAAGGAGCTCAGGAAGGCGCTGACCACCACCCCGGAGAGCACCATGGTTTCAATCCGGGTTTTGCCGCCGTGGGAGGACAGGCGGAATACCGCGCCCAGGGTAAGGGAGCCGGTCAGAAAAGCCACCAGAGGTACCGTCCACTGCCCCAGTGCCTGCTGATAGCCGAACAAAATCAGGAAGGCCGCGCCGACGGAGCAGCCCGAGGCGACACCCAGGGTGTAGGGGTCGGCCAGCGGATTGCGCAGCACCCCCTGGAACCCGGTGCCTGCCGCCCCCAGAGCAGCGCCCACCAGAATGGCCAGCACCACCCGGGACAGCCGGATTTTGAAGATGATTTGCTCATGGGCTGCCGGCCAGTCCGGTGTCACCCAACCGCCCAGCTGCGGCACCCGGGAGAACAGAATGCGCCAGACCTCCGCAAGGGGCAGCCTGGCCGAACCCAGGGACAAGCTCACAATAACGGAGAAAAGAAGGAGCGCAGCCGCTCCTCCTCCCCACACTAAGAGTCGTTTTTTCATGTTATTTAACAACGTCCGGATGAATCGCCTTGGCAATCTCCATAAGCCCTTGAGTCAGCCGGGGCCCGGACCGGTTGGTCAGATTGGTATCGATGCCGTACATCTTGTTGTTCTTCAGTGCGTCCGTAGTCGAGAAGCCGGCTCTGCTCTTGATGGTCTCAGGCAAATTCCCCATGCCCTCGCCCACAGAATAGATAATCACCTCAGGGTTGGCCTTTACAATAGCCTCCGGATCAATTTCATACCAGCCTTTTTTGCCGGCGCCCACATTGATGCCTCCGGACAGCTCCACCATTTCGCTCAGGAATTCCCCGTCCCCTACGGTCCAGCCGGGATTAAACTCCATGTACACCCGCTTTTTGGGCGCATCCTTCACCAGGTCCTTCACCTTCTGGATGTCACTTCTCATGGAATCCGCCACCTTCTTGCTTTGGCCCTGCATATTCATGATCTTGCCGTACAGCTCCACCCGTTCGATGGCCTGCTCCATGCTTTTGGGGTTAATGGCGAATACCTTCACACCCAGGTTGCGGAGAGCCTCCACCGGTTTTTTGTTCAGAGACGACGATGCGAACACTACATCCGGGTTCAATGCCAGCACGGATTCCACATTGGTGGTTAAATCCCCCACCTGTGTCTTCTTTTTGGCATCAGCCGGGTAATCGCTCCACTTGTCCACACCTACGATACGGTCTCCCGCACCAACAGCGAACAGACTCTCGGTTTCACTGGGAACCAGCGTCACGATCCGCTCGGGCGCCTTCTCGAATACAACCTCCGTATTGGTGGAATCCGTCACCTTCAAGGGATAGACGGTTTGCTGGGATGCTGCCGCTCCTGCCGAAGGCGATGCCGCCGTAGCGGGTGTGACCGTAGCCGCCGCCGTCGGAGATGCGCTCCCCTCCGCATTGTCTTTGCCGCCGCAGCCGGTTAAGGCCAGCGATAACGCCAGGACGAGCGCCATAGCCCAGCCTGCGGTTTTCTTGAACTTCGAATCTGCAACCATGTTCATTCCTCCATTTGCGTATTTTCCGCCATTTTAGCCGATGTTCCCATGAAGATTCACGCGAAAAAGCCCCCAGCCCAAAAAACGAGGCCGGAGGCGAGCAAATCAAGGACGTAACGGAATGCAGTCGGCATCCCCATTTAAGTACACATGATTAGCCTGATCCTTTTCCTCGAAGGATTTCGCAGCTTGTACCCAAGGGCAGGTCTCCTGACTTGCGGGTTGAGGCGTATGTGACAACTCGCTTGAGGGCATCTTACACCGCCTTTTCATCCCGAGCTTGCGTTACTTTCGTTTGACGTACCACCGGTACGCCTTCACAAAAGTGCCTTGCCTGGAACGAAAATTCAGTATAATCTGCTCCCCTCGGAGTTTTCAAAAAACACCTAATGACTCGCCCGGCCTTCCCATTCTGCGCTTCTCGCGCATAAACAGTGGCTTTGGTTCAATGGGCTCATCCCCTGCTCACAGTGGCGGGACCGTGCCGGCTTCTACCGGCTTCCCTATTAACCCTTGCACCGCTGCGGTGCGAAGGGACCCTCGGGTATAGAATCTGTCTAACAATGGATATGGACGGGCGGATGTTCGAAACACCCCTATGTTACCTTTAGAGCCCTCGGGAAGTCAAGGTGAAATGAAGCTCCTGATGCCTAAAGACGCGTGCGGATATACATATAATCATTCAGAAGCAGGTCCAGCCTCTTGCTGATCTCAATCACCTTAGGATCGGTGAGAGACTCCTCCACACTGGCGGCTTGTTCCAGCCGGGTGCGCAGCAGATGGATCTCTTCCTCAAGCCCTACTGCCGTATTGCGGCTGCGCCCCGATAAGGGCTCCACGGCCAAACGGACAGCAGTGTTCGTCATATTCCTGCTTACACGAACCGGAACGGCTTTTGGGTAAGAGCGAATAAACGGACCGGATGCCATTCCAATTCCCTCCCCATGCTTTTGACAAAAGCAGACGGCCTGCCTGAATTGTGCACGATTGCAACCGGTCAAGCCCTACTCCCAATATACCAGTTAATTCCTGAAAAGGGAAGGCGAAATACCCGGTCGGCGGGGAGTTGTACAGGGCTTTTACCCTACTTGTGAAAGCTTCGCCATAAACTTTCCAATCCGTTCCAAAGCCTCCAAAAGCTGATTAATAGAGGTGGCATAGGAGCAGCGCAAAAAGCCCTCTCCGCCCATTCCGAACACATGCCCGGGCACAGCAGCCACCTTCGCCTCATTCAGCAGGCGGAAGGCAAACTCCTCCGAGGTGAGTCCTGTGGACTCAATGCTGGGGAACGCGTAAAATGCGCCCTGCGGCTCATGACAGGCCATGCCGATATCCCGGAACCCCTTCACCACCAGCCGTCTGCGCTGGTTGTAGGATTCCATCATCCGGTCCTTCTCCTCCATGCCGTTCTTAAGCGCCTCCAGCGCCGCCACCTGACCCATAATGGGAGCGCACATGACCGTATATTGGTGGATCTTCAGCATGGCGGCAATCAGCTCCCGGTGGCCGCAGATATAGCCCATTCTCCAGCCCGTCATGGCGAAGGCCTTGGAGAAGCCGCTCACCAGCAGCGTCCGGTCCTTCATACCCGGCAAGGAGGCAAAGCTGCAGTGGTTGCGGTCATAGGAAAGCTCCGCATAGATTTCATCGGAAATCACCAGAAGATCATGCTCCTCCACCAGCTTGGCGATGGGCAGCATTTCCTCATAAGTCATGACGCTACCCGTGGGATTGTTGGGGTAACAGAGAATCAGCACCTTGGATTGGGGCGTAATCTTCGCCTTTAGGCTTTCGGCGGTCAGCTTAAACCCGTCCTTGGCGAAGGTCTCGATCCCTACCGCCACACCACCGCCGATGGTCGTAATGGGGCTGTAGGACACATAGCACGGCTCCGGAATCAGAATCTCGTCTCCCGGGTTGATCAGCGCCCGCAGCGCCAGGTCGATGGCCTCGCTGCCGCCGACGGTAACGATCATCTCATGGGCCGGATCATAGGCCACATGAAACCGCTCATACAGATATTCCCCAATGGCTTCCCGCAGCTCGGGCATGCCGGCATTGGAGGTATATTGGGTTTTGCCGCGCTCCAGCGAATAGACACAAGCCTCCCGCACATGCCAGGGGGTAACGAAGTCCGGCTCGCCTACCCCCAGGGAGATAATGCCCGCATCCTTGCTGGCGCTCACCAGATCAAAAAACCTGCGAATCCCCGAGGGCGGTATAGCCCTGACCCGGGGGGTTAAATAACGCTCCATGGAATCCAGCTTGGATGTCATGCTTTATCGTAACCTCCACTCGATATAATTACGGGGCAATGACCAGCCGGTTATCATCCTCATGGTCCTCGAACACAACGCCGTCCTGCTTATATTTTTTGAGAATAAAATGGGTTTTAGTTGACAGTACCCGGTCGATGGAGGAGAGCCGCTGGGATACGAACGACGCTACTTCCTTCAAGTTATGGCCTTCTACTTCAACCAGCAGGTCATAAGCGCCGGACATCAGATACAGAGTTTTCACTTCAGGGAACAGGTAAATCCGCTCGGCAATGGCAGCGAAGCCTCTGCCC
>JAEWMH010000142.1 GCA_023393235.1 Bacillota bacterium
GCATGAGAGAGCCAGGCTGGTATCAACAGAAGCAGGTTATCATATTGGGCTTGGCCAAAAGCGGTGTGGCTGTTGCCAAGCTGTTTCACCAACACGGCGCCATCGTGACCGTCAATGATAAAAAGAACCGCGAGGAATGCCCGGAGGCCGACGAACTGGAGGCTCTGGGTATTTCTGTCGTTTGCGGGGGGCATCCTCCCGAGCTGATCCATGAGGGTGTAGCCCTGGTGGTGAAAAACCCGGGCATTCCCTACAAGGCGCCGCCGGTGGCCCAAGCGCTGGAGCTGTCCATTGAGGTGGTGACCGAGGTGGAGGTAGCCTACCGGATTTGCCAGGCGCCGATGATCGGGATTACCGGCTCCAACGGGAAAACCACCACCACCACGTGGATCGGCCGGATGCTCGATGAAGCGGGGCTTCATCCTATTGTGGCCGGCAATATCGGCCGGGCTTTGTGCGATGCGGCAGAGGAGGCGACGGCGGAGAATTGGATGGTGGTGGAGCTCTCCAGCTTTCAGCTGAAGGGCACCCAGCAGTTCCGTCCGCGAATCGCTGTGCTGCTGAACGTTTATGAGACCCACTTGGACTACCATGGCACCATGGAGGATTATGCAGGCTCCAAGGCCAAGCTGTTTGCCAACCAGGAGCCGGAGGATGTAGCGGTGGTGAATTGGGACGACGCTTATTGCCGTTCCCTGATTCCCGGTCTGCGCGCGCGTGTGCTGCCCTTCTCCATGAAGGAGGAGCTGGAGGCCGGGGTTTATCTGTCCGGCGCACCGGAGCGCCACATCATGTATAAGGCAGGGCCGGAGGCTGCGCCTGTGCAGGTGCTTCCCGCGGTGGAGGTGGGCATTCCCGGGGAGTTCAACGTGGAGAATGCGCTGGCAGCCGTTGCCGCTGCCCTGTCCGCAGGAGCGGATGTGGCTGCCGTCGCCAAGGCGCTCCGGGAATTCCGCGGTGTTGAGCACCGTCTGGAGTTCGTCCGGGAGAAGAACGGCATCGCCTATTACAATAATTCCAAAGCCACCAACCCGGCAGCCACGGTGAAGGCCATGGAGGCTTTTGACCGTCCAATCGTGCTTATTGCCGGCGGACTGGAGCGGGGAATGGACTATCTGGATCTGGTTCCCCATTTCCGCGAGCGGGTCAAGGCTGTGGCCGCGCTGGGTGAAACCCGGCACAAAATCGCCCATGCCGCCGAAATGGCGGGAATCAAGCTGATCAAAACCGTCGATACTGCTAACACCCCTGCGGAGGCTCTTCAGGCAGCGGTGGAGGCGGCGTTTGGTTTTGCGCAAGAAGGCGATGTGGTCTTACTGTCGCCCGCCTGTGCCAGCTGGGATATGTTTTCCTCTTATGAAGAGCGGGGTAGCATGTTTAAGAAGTCCGTGCATAACCTTTAACAGAGGGGTCAAGCCCTGCTTGCCCCTCACAAGCTTACGCTTAAAGAGGTGTCGGGCATGGGAAAAACACGTAACTCGCCAGATTTGATTATGCTGATCGCAACCCTTGCGCTCCTGTGCATCGGTGTCGTGATGGTCTACAGCGCCAGTGCGGTGCTGTCGTACCATGATTTTGGAGACTGGTACTATTACTTGAAGCGCCAGCTCCTGTTCGCCGTTCTTGGGGTAATCGCCATGACCGCCATCATGAACGTGGACTACCAGGTCTGGAAAAGGTTGGCCAAACCGGCGCTGCTGGGCGGCTTTGCCCTCCTGATCCTGGTGCTGATTCCGGGCATTGGTGCGGTTCGGGGAGGAGCCCGCAGTTGGATCGGCATCAGTTCCTTCGGCATTCAGCCCTCGGAATTTATGAAGATCTGCATGATTCTGTTTTTGTCCAAGCTGTTGTCGGACGAGAATCACCGCATTACCGATTTCACCAAAGGGCTGCTGCCGCCGCTTGCGGTAATGGGCGCCGCCTTCGGCCTGATTATGCTCCAGCCTGACCTGGGCACCGGTTCTGTGCTGGTAGGGGCATCGCTTCTGATCATTTATGCGGCGGGGGCGCGGATGTCCCATCTGGCCGGGCTGGGGATGATCGGTGTGGCCGGATTTGTGGGGCTGATTATCGCCGCCCCTTACCGGCTGAAGCGGATCACCGCTTTCCTTGACCCGTGGTCAGACCCTTTGGGTGCGGGATATCAGGCGATTCAATCCCTGTATGCCATCGGACCGGGCGGTCTGGTAGGTTTGGGGCTGGGCGCCAGCCGCCAGAAGTACAGCTACCTGCCGGAGCCGCAGACGGATTTTATCTTCTCCATTATTTCGGAGGAGCTGGGGTTTATCGGCGCAGGGCTGGTGCTGGTGCTGTTCACCATTCTGGTCTGGCGGGGCATGCGCACCGCCATAACGGCGCCGGATACCTTCGGCAGCCTGCTGGCCGCCGGCATTACCGGCATGATCGCCGTTCAGGTGATCATCAACATCGGTGTGGTCATCGGCATGATGCCGGTGACAGGCATTACCCTGCCCCTGATCAGCTACGGGGGCTCGTCCTTGACGCTGATGCTGGTGTCCTTGGGCATTCTGCTCAACATATCACGATATTCGAGGTGAATCCTCATCCTATGAACAAAATTGTATTTACCGGAGGCGGTTCGGCGGGCCATGTGACGCCGAACCTTGCTCTTATTGGGGAGCTCCGCAAGTCTGGCTGGAGCGTGGATTACATCGGCTCCGCCGAAGGCATCGAGCGGGGCATTGTGGAAGGAACGGGAATCCCGTTCCATGCCATTTCATCGGGCAAGCTGCGCCGGTATATCGATCTGAAGAATATTAGCGACCCCTTCAAGGTGGTCAAAGGGGTTTGGGACGCCTGGCGGGTGCTGGGCCGGGTGAAGCCGGATGTGGTTTTTTCCAAAGGCGGGTTTGTAACGGTGCCTGTGGTCATCGCCTCCAAGCTGCGGGGCATCCCGGTGATTATCCATGAATCGGACATTACGCCGGGGCTGGCCAACCGGATTTCCGTTCCGCTGGCCGGCAGAGTGTGCGTCAACTTTCCGGAGACGGTCAAGCACATTAAAGGGGACAAGGCGGTGTATACCGGTTTGCCCATCCGCCGGGAGCTGCTTGAAGGCAAAGCGGACAAGGCCCGGATGGATCTTGATTTTGTGCGGACCCGTCCGGTAGTGCTGGTGATGGGCGGAAGCCTAGGCGCCAAGTCCATTAACCAAGCGGTTCGCGAGGCGCTGCCGGAGCTGTTGAAGGAGTACCAGGTGATCCATATCTGCGGTAAAGGAAATGTGGACGACACCCTTGCCGGGCGCCGGGGGTACAAGCAGGTGGAGTTTCTCACCGGCGGCCTGGCAGATATGCTGGCCCTGGCGGATGTGGCGGTTTCCCGGGCGGGGGCCACCTCCATTTTTGAGTTTCTGGTGCTCAAAAAACCGATGCTGCTGATCCCGCTCAGCCGGAACGCCAGCCGTGGCGACCAGATCCTGAATGCGGAATCCTTCGCCCGACGGGGCTTTGCCCAGGTGCTGGAGGAGGAGGAGCTGAGCGCGGAGACACTGCTGGCTCGTGTGCAGGATTTGTACGCGAACCGCTCCGCCTACGCGGCTGCCATGGAGCAGGAGGCGGCCGGCTTCGACGCTACCGGCAAGATTGTGGGCCTCATCCGCGAAGCGGCGGGAGGCCGGAAGTAGCTGCACCACTTTCGTACCAATGATACTGGTTTAAAAACATATGGTGCGCCCAAAAATTATGGCTCAAACACCCTCTGGTATACACATTTGCCGGCTAACGGAACTCAGCGACTCTTACGGGCATTTTAGAACTAACATTGTGCGGCAATGGAACTCAGCGACTCTTACATGCCTGCATTTACGCTGGAAAGCCGGTTTTGCTCCCGTAAGCGGCTCTTCGTTCCGTTAGAATTTCAAACGGGTCTTTTTAGCAGGCTAAGCGCTTCTTAGTTCCGTTAGCGTTTCGGGGGGATAGGCCGCAGCGTCAAACGCTGGTTTTGGCGCAGAGCCGCAACTCTAAGCATTGCCCGTAACGATGTCCCGATAACGCACATGGGCATTTGTCACACTCTCGGGCCTTTTACATAAACTACACTATAACCGTGACAGACACCCGGCGAAAGGCGGGCTGGCAGGAACTTGAAGCGGCAAACGCGCGAGGATCCGCGAGCCGCCCGGCAGACCCGGTTGTTCTGTGAAGGAGGTTGCTTGACGATGCATGAGTTGGCTCGCGAGTTGCTGGCTCTTGAAGTGGGAGAAGTATTAGCCGGGGAGCCTCTTGCTCCCTACACCACCTGGAAGATTGGAGGACCTGCGGATGTGCTGGTAACGCCTTCCTCCAAGGAGAAGCTGGCGCAAACGGTGGCGTTTCTGAACAGCAGGCAAATCCCCTGGTTTTTGTTGGGGAGAGGCTCTAACCTGCTGGTTTCCGACAAGGGCTTCCGGGGAGCGGTAATCCGTCTGGGCCGGGCCTTTGAGGAGGTCCGCTTCGATGGGGAAACCGTCTATGCCGGGGCAGCCTTCTCCCTTATCAAGCTGTCTGTGCTGGTTGGCAAGGAAGGACTGACCGGTCTGGAATTCGCCGGCGGCATTCCGGGGACAGTGGGCGGGGCAGTGTTCATGAATGCCGGAGCCCACGGCTCGGATATGTCTAAGATTCTTGTGGAGGCGGAGGTTCTTCTGGGAACGGGGGAATGGAAAAGGATGGCGCCGGCGGAACTGCAATATGCCTACCGGCATTCTATCCTTCACGACGAAACCGGCATTGTAACCGAAGCGGTGTTCCGGATGCAGCATGGGGACCGTAAGGAAATTGCCGGAGCTATGGCGGCCTACAAGGACCGCCGGAGGCGGACTCAACCCCTGCAGCAGCCCTGTGCCGGAAGTACCTTCCGCAATCCGCCGGGACATTTTGCAGCCAAACTCATTGAAGATGCCGGTTTGAAGGGAAAACGGGTCGGCGGGGCGGAAGTATCCCCGCTGCACGCCAATTTCATCGTCAATACCGGCGGCGCCACAGCCCAGGATGTAGCGGGCCTGATGGAGCTGATCCGCTCCACAGTGAAAACCGCTGCCGGGGTAGACCTGGTGCCGGAGATCCGCAAGATTGGGGAATGGTGAAGCTCCCCTCTCCGCTGTAAGCAACAGGCGGGCAATCATGCATCGCGATGCTTTCCTCCCCATGCAGGCGCAGGCGGCGGCTCACAAGCCTCGCGGGTTCTTAGTCGCGGGTTTTCCTTCACTGGCCAGACAGTATGTGTCCCTAACCGGGATACAGAGGCTTCTGGCCGGTAAAAAGAAATGCTTCTCCGCTTGAATGTGCGGGGCGGCAGTTTCTTCTCACGGAAAACTTTTACGGAGGTGGAACTTTGGAGAAGCTGGTCATCGAAGGCGGCAGACCACTAGCGGGAACGGTTCGCATCCAGGGCGCCAAAAATGCGGCGCTGCCGATTCTGGCGGCGTCGGTTATGGCCAAAGGGGTGCACCGTATCCAAAACGTGCCGGATTTGCTGGATATCCATGTTATGCTGGATATTTTAAGGTCCCTCGGGTGCAAGGCGGAATTGGCCAACGGCACGGTCACCATCAATACGGCGCTGATGCATTCCTCCCATATTCCTGAGGAACTGATGGGACAGATGAGATCGTCCATCTTCCTGATGGGGCCTCTTCTGGCCAGATTCGGCGAGGTTCGGGTGTATCAGCCCGGTGGCTGTGCCATCGGGGAGCGCAAAATTAATCTTCACCTTCTGGGGCTGGAAGCGTTGGGCGCCAAGGTGGAGGAATCCGGCAACCGGATCGTCTGCACCGCCAGTCAACTTGTCGGCAACGATATCTTCCTTGATTTTCCCAGTGTCGGAGCTACAGAGAATATTATGATGGCTGCCACCAAGGCAGAGGGACTCACCACCATTCATAATGCGGCAAGGGAGCCGGAAATCCAGGATCTGCAAAATTATCTTAATGCCATGGGAGCCAATATTTATGGCGCAGGCACCGATACCATCACCATCAAAGGTGTTCCCAGGCTGGTACCCGTCACTTATTCCGTCATACCGGACCGGATCGTAACAGGCACACTCATGATCGCAGCCGCTGTCACCCGGGGCAGCATTACACTCGAAAATACCAACTCCTCACACCTCACTTCCGCAATCCACGCACTCCGCCGCGCCGGTGTTCAAATTTCCATCGATGATGATATAATACATGTATGCTGCCACGGAAGACCCAAGGCGGTGGAGCGGATCGTCACTTCCCCCCATCCTGCATTCCCTACGGATCTCCAATCCCAGGTTATGGTGCTTCTATCACTTGCAGACGGAATGAGTATAATTAAAGAAACGATTTTCGAAGGCAGATTCAAACATGTGGATGAACTGGCCCGAATGGGGGCGGACATCCGGATTGACCAGGCCAATGCCTATATCCGCGGCGTTCCCCGCCTGTATGGGGCCACCGTGGAAGCGACAGACCTGCGGGCCGGAGCTGCTCTGGTCATTGCGGGGCTGGCTGCGCGCGGCATTACGGTTGTGGAACAAATTCATCATATTGACCGCGGATATGATAGAATAGAAGAAATCCTGGCCCGTCTCGGAGCTTCCATCACCAGAACCGACGCCTCTGCTTCACCTGCGGCGTGGACTGCCGGAAGCCCAACAGCCGGAAAGCTGGTATCCGAGGCATAACAAGAAGCCGTTCTTTTCGCATCATATTCGCGGCAAAACCAGCCATCATGAGAGATGTGTTTAGAGCATAACCCGCATCAGCCGCCTTAATAGCGGAGGGTGCGGGGTATGCGTTTGCATGGCGTCCCGGCCATGCTTCATTCTGCCCGCCCGGGAAAAAGAAGGTGTTCGATTGTCCAAAGGAAACGCCGTACCTGCCATGAAGCCTGCCGGTCCCAAGGAAAGGCGCGGGGGCGGCAAGCTGCGCCGGCTGGTCATTGTTTTTTTTATCACTTTATTCCTGGTTCTGTTCTTTCAATCCTCCATCAGCAAAATTTCGCAAATCCAAGTGGAAGGCAATGAGCTGGTGTCGGCGGAGGAGATTATAGCAGCCTCCGGGGCTAGGACCGGTGATAACTTTTTTACGACGGGGACAAGCGCCGTTCAAACCAAAGTTAAAAAGCATCCGTTTATTGAGACGGTGGAGGTCGTGAAGAGCTTCCCTGGAGTGCTGAAGATTCATGTGGAGGAATACCGCAGAGTAGCCTTCCAACTGGCGGAGGACGGCACCAAGGAGGTGCTGCTGGCCGACGGGAGCGCTTTGCCCGTTGCCGGACAAGCGGCCAATGTCCCCTTGGACATGCCCATTCTTTCGGGCTGGGCGGCGGACAACACCTTGAAGGCCAAGCTGTGTTTGGCTTTGTCCCAGGTTCCGCAGCAATATTTATCCGACATCTCCGAGATCAGGCCTGATCCTACCACTGCATATGAGGACCGCATCAAAATCTACACCCGGTCCCGCTACGAAGTGCTAACCACCATCGAATATCTGCCCGGCAACATTCAGTATCTGGGGTTTCTTACCAATGAGCTGAAAGAACGGGGCAAGGATTCCGGCGTGATCACCATGCTGGAGCAAATCCGCCATGCTCCCTTCGAAGGGGAGGCGGCGTCTAAGGCAACTCCGGCCAAAACCACGAATATACCTAAATCCACTCCCGCCAAGGGGCAGTCCGGCAGCGCTGCTAAAGCTTCCGCTAAGCCAACTCCTACCCCCAGCAATAAGGCCAACGGAGCTCAGAGCGGCAACACTAACGGGTAGGCCGGATTTTTCCCCGCTTCCTTTACCGGAAGAGGGTTTGGAAGGTGAGACGGTACTGTCCGTTATCCGGCCTGAAATAGGGACTGCGCCGGGACGAGATAGTGCTTCCGAATCGGTAATTAGGACTACTCATCGTCTGGAAATAATGTTAAAATTAAAATTATGGAGTTTAGTAGCTTACTAGACTCTTACAATGCCGCAAAAAAACAGCCCGCTCTTTAAGACTGCTGTTTCAAACGGGGCTAAACAGGGTAAAGATATCCCTTGCCTCTTACAGCTTTCTGCGGGGTTTGAAACTGGCATACCTCCTCCGGCCTATAGCGGGGAGCCGGGTTCGCCAGGGCAGATTTTTCCACCAAAAAAAATGTTGAAAAAAGAGGGAATCCAGGGCTCCTGTTGAATACATACAGAAGCATCCGGCCCAAGCCTCCATTTTTCTGTTAAATGGAGCGTTAAGACGAAAGAACAGGAGGTGCCATCGGTTGAGCAACAATGACGTCATTGTGAGTCTGGACATCGGTACATCCAAAGTGCGTGTTATTATTGGCGAAGTGATAAACGGGGCCATTAATATAATTGGAGTGGGATCAAGCGAATCCGAGGGAATCCGGAAAGGTGCCATTGTCGATATCGACAAGACTGTAGAATCCATCAGGAGTGCAGTGGACCATGCCGAGCGTATGGTGGGTATCCAGATTTCGGACGTATTCGTGGGGATTTCCGGCAACCATATTGCGCTTCAGTCCAGCCATGGAGTTGTAGCCGTCTCCAATGAAGACCGGGAGATCGGCGATGAGGATATCGAACGTGTTCTGCAAGCGGCCAGAGTCATTGCTCTGCCTCCCGAACGGGAAATTATCGGCATCGTGCCCAAGCAGTTCCTGGTGGACGGGCTTGAGGGCATCCAGGATCCCCGGGGGATGATCGGCGTCCGCCTTGAGGTGGAAGCCACCATTATCACCGGAACCAAAACAGCCGTACATAATTTGAGGCGCGTCGTGGAGAAGTCCGGCCTGCGCATTGCCGGTCTGACCCTGATGTCCTTGGCCAGCGGTTATCTGACCCTATCCAAGGATGAGAAGTCTCTTGGCACCGTCCTGGTGGATGTGGGAGCGGGCGCCACTACAATATCCGTCTTTTTGGACGGAAACATGGCCGCTACCTCCACCATTCCCGTTGGAGGCGATTTTGTCACCAACGATATTTCCATCGGCTTGCATACGCAAACCGAACATGCGGAGAAGATGAAGCTGAAATTCGGCTGTGCGTCCATCGATGACGCCGCTGCCGATCAGGTCTTTAAGGTGCCTCGCATCGGAAGCAATCTGGACAAGGAATTCTCCCAGGTGGATCTGGCCAGCATCATCGAGCCCCGAATTGAAGAAATCTTCCAGCTGATCCGTGCTGAAGTTCATCGTTTAGGTTTTGGCAATGCGGCCGGCGGTTATGTTCTTACCGGCGGAACGGTGAACCTGCCGGGCATCCTGTCCGTTGCCAAACGGGAACTGGATACTTCCGTCAGGATTGCCTTGCCGGAGTTCATCGGTGTCCGTGACCCGTCTTATACCAGCGGGGTCGGCATCATTAACTTTGTGGCGAAGAACGCCAAGACACGTCCTTCCGGGAATACCCGCAAGGCCGCCGTCAAGGCTTCATCCCCTGCCGTGTCGGACAAGCCGGGATTTTTCGAGAGGGTGAAAAACTTCCTAAGCGAATTAATATAGCGGGTTACACTGCTATGAATCTGAATGAGGATCAGTGAGGGGGAACTAATACGCATGCTGGAATTTGATATTGACAACGAACAGCTTGCTACGATCAAGGTAATAGGAGTTGGCGGCGGCGGCAGCAATGCAGTCAACCGGATGATTGAATCGGGCATCCAAAGCGTTGAATTCATTACGGTGAATACAGATGCGCAAGCATTGAATATGGCAAGATCCGAGGTTAAGCTCAAAATCGGCGAGAAGCTGACACGGGGCCTTGGAGCGGGAGCCAATCCGGATGTGGGCAAAAAAGCCGCTGAGGAATCCCGCGAGCTCTTGATCCAGCAGCTCAAAGGCGCAGACCTGGTGTTCGTTACCGCAGGTATGGGCGGCGGCACAGGAACAGGCGCAGCTCCGGTTATCGCCGAAATCGCCAAGGAATGCGGCGCATTGACGGTAGGTGTGGTCACCCGCCCCTTCACCTTCGAAGGCCGCAAGCGCGCCATGCAAGCGGAGCAGGGCATTGCCGCTCTGAAGGATAAGGTGGACACGCTGATCGTGATCCCCAATGACCGACTTCTGGAAATTATTGACAAGAAGACACCCATGATGGAAGCATTCCGCGTTGCGGACAATGTCCTCCTGCAGGGTGTTCAAGGGATTTCCGACCTGATCATGGTACCCGGTCTGATCAACCTGGACTTCGCCGACGTGAAAACCATTATGTCGGAGCGCGGCTCTGCCTTGATGGGTATCGGGGTAGGTGCAGGCGAGAACAGAGCGGCCGATGCCGCCCGCAAGGCCATTCAAAGCCCGCTTTTGGAAACCTCCATCGAAGGCGCCCGCGGCGTCATCATGAATATTACCGGCGGCATCAACATGAGCCTTTACGAGGTTAACGAAGCGGCTGAGATTGTCAGCGCCGCAGCTGACCCAGAGGTGAATGTGATCTTCGGTGCGATCATCGACGAGAGCCTGAAGGATGAAATCAAGGTAACGGTCATTGCCACAGGCTTCGAGCACAAGGCTGCCGCAGCACCTCAGCGCCGTCCTTCCACTCCGGCTCCCGGACAACCGGAAACTCATCAGCAGGAAACCCGTACTGCGGGCATCCGCCCCTTCGGCAACCAGCCGGCGGGAGACCAGCTGGACATCCCCACCTTCCTGCGGAACCGTCCGCGGAACAACCGGGAATAACCGCATAAGCGCCACAATAACCCTTTGCCATCTGCGGCAAAGGGTTTTTTGCGCTTTTCTGCAAGGAAAAGGAGTGGATGTACTGGTGTTCCATACTGCCTGAAACCGCCTGATGATAGGAAGCTTCACCCCCCAGCAAAGCCCTTGGGGTTTCGACAAAAAAACAGCGGGTCGGGCAGCAGGGTTAGACAGACAATGAGCAAAAGAGGGCTTATACTTAAGTTCAAGCTTATCGTCCATGGTGCCCCGTTCGGCTTGTCCCGTTTTACGGTTCCACGGTGAAGCGGAGGTAGGGAAGGGGCGTGGAGCGTCGGCGTGATTTATGCGGACCTGATATTCCTGGTCAATTTTTTGACGGATGGCGTCTTGCTCCTGGCTACGGCGTGGACAAGGAAATGCAGGGTTAAGCTCTGGCGTATTGCCGCGGCCGCTGCCTTCGGTTCAATGTATGTTGTGCTTATTTTGTTTCCCCAATGGTCATTTATGCTGGCGTTTGGCATGAAGTTCCTGGTGTCGGTACTGATGGTGCTGATCGCCTTCGGGTACAAGGGATGGCAGGCCCTGGCCCGTAATCTGGCTGCTTTTTATGTGACGGCTTTTGTAACCGCCGGGGGCATTTATGGGCTGTATTATTTTTTTCTGCCGCCGAAGGATGTGCTGGAGGCGGTATTTACCGGCGTGTATGAGTGGACGGCAGGATACGGGTTTATCGGATTATGCTTTGTGTTTCTGATTTGGCTGTATATGCGGGTGTTCCGCGGGTCCAAAAAACAGGAGGCGACTGCTCAACAGATGGCTTCGGTGGAGGTGGAAATCAAAGGCCATCGGCTGTCCTGCATCGGATTGGTGGATACCGGCAACCAGCTGTACGATCCCTTGACCAAAACCCCGGTTATGATCGCAGAGGCCAAGCTGTGGAAGGATGTATTGCCTAAGGAATGGCTGAAGCGGCTGCAGACCCAGGATGCCGAGTCGATTGTGGCGGCGATGGGGGAAGAGGAATTTGCTTGGCAGGACCGCCTGCGCATCGTACCATACCGGGGAGTTAACCGGTCCACCCAATTTATGCTGGCCATCCGGCCAGATAAGGTGCAGCTCCATTACGGGGGCCGGGACTGGGAAACCGGGAAGGTGCTGATCGGCTTCGACGGAGGCCAACTGAGTGCGGACGGCTCTTACCAGGCCATAATCCATCCTATGCTGCTGCCGGATTAATTAGTATCAACAGGAGGTACGCTACATGCAAGCAAAATGGCGGCTGATGCTGCAACTGTACTACTACAAATTTCTCATTCTGCTGGGCAAAAAAAGCGACGAAATCTATTACATCGGAGGAAGCGAAGCCCTGCCGCCGCCTTTGACCCGGGAGGAGGAGGAATTTCTCCTGTCCCGTCTATCATCGGGAGACGCTGCTGTCCGGGCGATGCTCATCGAGCGGAACCTCCGGCTGGTGGTTTACATAGCCCGGAAGTTTGAGAATACCGGTATCAATATTGAGGATCTGGTCTCCATCGGCGCCATCGGCCTGATCAAGGCGGTCAACACCTTTGACCCGGAGAAGAAGATCAAGCTAGCCACGTATGCCTCACGGTGCATCGAGAATGAAATTTTGATGTATCTGCGGCGCAACAGCAAAATCCGCTCGGAGGTTTCCTTCGACGAACCCCTGAATATTGACTGGGACGGCAACGAGCTCCTGCTATCGGATGTTCTTGGCACCGAAAATGACACCATCTACCGCAATATTGAGGAGCAGGTGGACCGGAAGCTGCTGCACAAGGCGCTGGATAAGCTGACGGAGCGGGAGCGGACCATCATGGAGCTCCGCTTCGGACTCACGGACGGGGAGGAGAAAACCCAAAAGGATGTAGCCGACATGCTGGGCATCTCCCAATCCTACATCTCCCGGCTGGAGAAACGGATCATCAAGCGGCTGCGCAAGGAATTCAACAAGATGGTGTAACAAACGAATGATAACAAACGGACAAGGCAATCCCGTCCGGGCTGATGCGCACATGCGCTGGCCCGGGCGTTTTTATTTCTGCAAAATATGCACCGCGAGATGCAAGTTATCGATTCCCTATTGGTAAATCAAATCGGGGTTGCTATAATTTGCTAGGGTTTGTTTGAACCCTCCAGGAGGTGAACTATAATGCTGGTCATTGGGATATGCGATGGCGATACGGCCGTCCGCATCCTACTATCCAATTTCATCAAAAGATACAAGAGTGAAACAGGCCTTAATGTTCAGGTTCTCTGTTATGACAGTGGAGAAAAATTATTAAAGCATTATCCGCTGGAGATGGACTTGATTTTTTTAGAGATACCTTTTACAAAAATGAATGGAATTGAAATTGCACGGCGTATTCGGGAAGTCGATTCAAAGGTCGGTATCGTCTTCCTGACGACTATACTGAATCACGTTCTGGAGGCTTATGAGGTAAAGGCAGATAACTATCTGATTAAGCCGTTGCGGTATAGCCGGTTCTTAAAAGAGGCGGAGCAGGTGCGCATCCGCAGCGGAAAAAACCGTTTTTTTATTGAGACCAATACAAACGGCATCTATAAAATTTATACAAAATCCATTCGTTACATCGAAACGGAGGGGCATAACACCCGCATTTACACAGAAACCGATTCGATACTCAGCTACAAAAGAATGAAAAACCACGAGCAGATTTTGTTCGAGCCTTACTTCGTCCGCTGCCATACGGGATACATAGTCAATCTGCTTTTTTTTGAAAAGCTTGAACATAACGATTTACTGCTGTCACCGATTGCCCGCATACCTGTTAGCCGGGGACGGCGTCCAGCTGTCCTTGAACGATTAAAGGCATTTTACGCGGAGGATGAGCTGGGGATATGAAAAAAATAAAAGAAAATTTCCTTACAATCACCTGGGCAATCCGGCTTGCCCTGCAGATTGATGCACGCCTGTTTTTGCTCTGGGGGACGCTCAGCATTGCACTGGCTGTTTTACCGGCTGTGGCGCTGCATTACAA
>JAEWMH010000169.1 GCA_023393235.1 Bacillota bacterium
CCGCTGAGCTCCCCGGAAGGCTGGTCAGGAGATCCGACAAAAGCCCGCCGGTGCAGCTCTCCGCCGTCACCAGCGTCTCTCCCCGCTCCTTCAGCAGGCGGAACACCGCCTCTTCGATGCCGATATCCTCACGGGCGTACAGATATTGACCTACCCGCTTGCAGATGTCCTCCTCCACCGGCTGCAGCTTTCCGTCCGCCTCCTCCCGGCTGGAGGCCTTGGTAGCCAGCCGGATAGTGACCTCGCCTTCTTTTGCATAGGGGGCAATGGTCGGGTCCTGTTGGCTTTCGATGAGATCCAGCAGCTCATGCTCCAGAGTGGATTCCCCGATGCCGGCAAACTTCAGCATGCGGGAAAACAAAGGACGCTCCTCCCCCATCGCCTTAAGCAGCCAAGGTTTGCCGTAGCGTGTAAACATGGGCTTCATCTCCTTGGGCGGCCCCGGAAGCAGCATGTAGCGGCATCCTTCCGCCTCAAGAGCTACCCCTACCGCATGCCCGGTGTCATTAAGGAGGGGATCGCTGCCCTCCAGCATCAGCGCCTGGCGGGCATTGCTTTCCACCATATGGATGCCCCGGGCCTCGAAGAAGCTGCGGATGCGCTCCATAGAAGGCTCATGGAGGACCAACGCTTTGGAGAGATACCGTCCCAGCACATCCTTGGTCAGATCATCCTGGGTGGGACCCAGGCCGCCTGTACAGATCACTAAATCGGCCCGCTTCGAGGCAATATCCAGCGCCTGCACCAACCGCTCCTCATTATCGCCCACAACCGTTTGGAAGAACGTATCGATTCCGATAGAGGCGCATTCCGCCGCCAAAAACTGGGCATTGGTATTCACAATTTGTCCCAGCAGAAGCTCCGTACCCACTGCTATAATCTCCGCTTTCATCGAAGACACCTCCATGAATAAATGAACCGTCATACGCGAAAGGCCTTCCCGTGGAGGAAAGCCTTTCTGCATGGGCCTTGAAGACAGACCCTTATGTATGAACGTTTATAACATGCTTGTTCTTGAGGAAATAATCCACACCCGAATAAATGGTGATCAGTGCCGCTACCCAGCTGGCCCAATAATCGAAATCGAAATTCAGGAAGTGGAACGGGAAATTGTTCAGCAGGAGTGCGATAATGGCGGTTATTTGTGTGGCTGTTTTCCATTTACCCCACTTGCTGGCGGCCAAAACAATCCCCTCCAGCAGCGCGATCTGGCGCAGGCCCGTAACAGCAAACTCCCGGCTGATAATCACGATGACAATAAACGCACCCACTTTATCCATTTCCACAAGGGATACCAGCACCGCCGTCACCAGCAGCTTATCGGCCAGCGGGTCGAGAAGCTTGCCCAGGTTCGTGACAAGCTTCCGCTTTCTGGCAATGTAGCCGTCCAGACTGTCCGTGCTGGCGGCAATAATGAAGATCAGCGCCGCGATCACCTGGTTGTAGGAAATAACGAAATTACCGATAACCAGATTGGGCAAAGGCATCTTCACCAGCAAAAAAAACATGATTAACGGAACCAGAAAAATCCGGGCCATGGTGATGCGGTTGGCCAAATTCATGCGATCGCCTCCCCGGCAAGGTCGAACTCAAAGGAATGGGTCACTTTCACCTTCACGATATCGCCGATATTGCCCTTGTAGCCGGAGACGAACACCTCGCCGTCGATTTCCGGGGCGTCATACTGCGAACGTCCCACATACACATCGTTGCGCCCGTCGTAACGCTCCAGCAGCACCTCCAGCTCCTCGCCAACCCGCCCGCCGTTCCGGCTGTTGGAGATCTGCCGCTGCAGCTCCATCAGCTCATTGGCACGGGCTTCCTTCACATCCTCCGGAATCTGGTCAGGCAGCCGGGCTGCGGGTGTGTCCTGCTCCTGGGAGTAGGTAAATACACCCAGCTTGTCGAATTGGATTTCCTCCACAAACTGCTTCAGCTTCTCGAAGTCCTCCTCGGTTTCTCCGGGGAACCCGACAATCAGAGAAGTACGGAGTGCAACCCCGGGAATCCGGCTGCGGATCTTCTGGAGAAGCTCCCGCGTATCCCGGCTCCTGCCCGGACGCCGCATCCGCTTAAGAATGGAATCCTCGCTATGCTGCAGAGGCATATCCACATACTTGCATATTTTGGGATTGTTGGCAATCACATCGATAAGCTCGTCCGTAAAAAATCCCGGATACGCATAATGCAGCCTGACCCAATCCACACCGGGCACCAGGGTGAGCTTCTCCATCAGCTCCGGCAAAGCAAAGCGCTCATACAGATCCATACCGTAGTTGGTGGAATCCTGGGCGATCAGACTGATTTCCCGGACTCCCTGGGAGGCCAGATTCGCCGCTTCCGCCACGATGGATTCCATAGAACGGCTGCGGAACTTGCCGCGCATAATGGGAATGCTGCAGAAGGTGCAGGCGTTATCGCAGCCTTCGGCAATTTTGATGTGGGCCGAATAGCGGGGGCCCGACACCTTGCGGGGAAGTACCGCATCATAGTTAAAAACCGGGTTCCCCACATAGCTGGGTTTCGCTCCGGCCAATGCCTCATCGATAATATCCGTAATCTTGTCAAAATCCCCGGTGCCGACAATGCCGTCGATCTCAGGCATCTCCTGCATCAACTCATCCTTATAGCGCTGGGTCAAACAGCCGGAAACGATGAGCGCCTTCAAGGAGGCGGTTTCCTTCAGCTCGGCCAGGTCCAGAATGGTATTCACCGATTCTTCCTTCGCCGCATCAATAAAGCCGCATGTATTCACAATGATAACGGTCGCTTCTTCTCGATCCTCAACAAGGGTGTACCCGCGTTCATGAATCAACCCGGACATAATCTCCGAATCTACGAGATTCTTATCACATCCAAGGGTAACAACCTTGATTTTCTCAGACATCCCTGCAATCCCCCAATAGTAATCTAAAAATTGCTTGGGCCCTACCGCTTCGTCGCCGGTACAGGGCTCCTATCCCCAAAAAGTATAATACAACGAAAAGGTGGTGTCAAAAATGCAAAGAGCCCCACAATGTGGAGCCGGGGGGTACCGCAGTGCTTACCGGAAGTTAAGAAACTGCAGCTCGATGGGCAGGTCAGCCTCTCTTAAGAGAGAGATCACCCGTTGGAGGTCGTCGCGGCTCTTGCCGGTAACACGGATTTGATCACCTTGAATCTGGGTTTGGACCTTGAGCTTGGTATCCTTGATGATGGTATTAATCTTCTTCCCGATCTCTTGGGAAATCCCCTGCTTCAGCTTGATCTTCTGGCGGACGGTAGCACCGGAGGCGGGCTCCACCTTACCATATTCCAGGTTCTTGATGGAAATTCCCCGTTTGGTCAGCTTCGACTGGAGGATATCTACGACATTCTGAAGCTTGAATTCATCGTCGGAAACCAAAGCAATATCTTCCTTTTCCAACGAGATGCTGGATTTGCTGTTCTTAAAATCAAACCGGGTGTCGATTTCCTTCTGTGCCTGGTTGATGGCATTATTAACTTCCTGCATATCTACTTTGGATACAATATCGAACGAATTATCTGCTGCCATACGTAAAACACGTCCCTTCTTTCACCGGAAAATAATTTGGGGAGACCTTCAACTAGTAGTTAAGTATAGCAATAATTGGAGACAAAGAAAAGGCATCCCCGTTGGCGGAAATGCCTCACCCAATCACCGTTCATTTATTTATTCCTTGCCGGCTCCCGGAACATATCCAGAATCCCCAAAACAATATGGGCGAGACCAAAGCCGAAGATGCCGTATCCCCAAGCATCTGGTGTCAGATACCAGCCTAGCAGGCTCACCACAATGCCAAGCCCGGTTACAATCCAGCTCACTGTCATTGCACATCATGCCTCACTTTTAGTGAAATGTGTCACCAGTGAGTAGGATGCCCAATATCTCCAACCCTATACATGACCTGCATTACAAGCCTGCGGCTTGGATTTGCAGCTTTTTGGGGTTCGAGATTTCACCCAGCGGAACAACAATGCCATTCACCTTCAGTTCGATGGCCTTGGGCAAACCGATATTCATAAAAACCGGCTGGTCGGACTCCCATTTCCTCGGAGAGCCCAGCTTGGCCAGATTGCCCTGTTCGATTGTGGCATGATCGAATATGTTACCGTTCGGTGTCAGCTTATCGATCTGGAACCAGCAATCCGTACCGGTGAGAGTCATTTCCAGACTGAGTGAAGCGGCGTTGGTCAACTGGTAATAATCCATATTTCCTTCGCTCTTGACCAGCTTCAGCTCCGGCTGGACAGGTGTAGGCGAGGGAGTCGCCGCAGACTTCACCTCCACGGTCCCCCCGGCCGGGGAACCGTTGGGGTTAACGGTAGCCACTTTATCTGTTATGGGTGAGGAATTGCTGCCATTGACGGACTGGTTGATGCCGTCATGATTGCGGTAGGCAAAATAATAAATCAGCCCCACAATCAGCAGAAAAAACGAAGCCAGCATCACGCCTGTGGCAAACTTGCTCCACTTGTCCGAACGTTTGGTGATGGTGCGTTTAGGCGACAGGCTCTCTGTGACCGTTCCGGCATTCGTATCCGGGAATACGTTGCGGTACATGGACAGCACTTCGGTAGGGTCAAGCCCCACAGCCTCTGCATAGCTTTTGATAAATGCCCGAACATAGAAATTACCCGGAAGCGATTTATAATCCCCTTCCTCGATAGCTTCCAGATAACGTTTTCGGATTTTGGTCGCTTCCTGGAGCTGATCCAGGGTGATGCCCTGCTCCAGTCTGGCCTTCTTTAACAACTGACCCAGCTCGGACAAACAATTTCACCTCCGTATCTTTTTAAGTGCCTTGCACGCCCAACGGGTAGGCGTTAATCCATTGTCTTAATAACCATCGTAGGAGGATGGAATATCAATGACAATTTCCTCATCGGGCGTATTGCGGAGCTCGATAATGTAGTCGAAGGTGTTGTAGTCGTATTCCGATTCTCGCACGAATATGTCAGGGTGCTCAATGACCTTGGTGGACGGAGCACTCATGATTTCCTGAAGCAGTGTATGGTGCTTTTCATTGGAGCGGATGGTGGAGACGATTCCGTCTATAATGAAGAGATTATGCGGGTTCATCTCATCCTCAGACAGCTGGCTGCGCACCGTTTGCCGCAGAAGTGTAGAGGATACAAAGGTCCAGCGTTTGTTGGCGCATACGCTACCCGCAATAATGGATTCGGTTTTGCCTACACGGGGCATTCCCCGCAGGCCCACCACCTGGTTCCCGTCCTTCTTGAAGATTTCGCCGAGAAAGTCCACCAGAAGCCCCAGCTCATCCCTGGTAAAACGGAAGGTTTTACGGTCGTCGGAATCCCGTTCGATATAACGGCCGTGACGAATGGCTAATACGTCCACCAGCTTGGGCGCACGTAAGGCGGTAACGGTTATATTATCCACCTTTCTTAACATTTTACCCAAAATTTCTATTTTTTCATCATCATCCGTCTGCAGCAGAAGCCCGCGGGTGCGGTCCTCCACCCCGTTGATGGTTATGATATTGATTTCAAGCATCCCCATAATAGACGCCAAGTCCCCCAAAAGTCCCGGGCGGTTCTTGTGGATTCTATATTCCATATACCATTGATTCATTGTCATTGTGTATGTACACATCCCATTCTGTAATAACTTGGTCCTTGCCGCAAGGCCGCTTACCATAAGATTATTCTACAGGTTTCCCTATTATCCTTCATCTGTCAACAGAAATTATTTGCGATTTATTGCAGCCTCTTCCGCTGTATACAGCTCGGTTCCGCCTCTGGGGGCTGGACCCAAGGAAGATGCCATAACCTCAGGCAGGATACTGCTCCACCGGTACTGGGCCGAAAGTCCTCCCACCGTATCCACCACCGGCAGCTTCAGTGTTTTGATCTTGGCAAGGACAGCATCGTCCACCGTGGTGTACAACGCAATCATACTCGGCTTCACCGCCGACACCTGATAGGTCAGCTGCGGAAACCAGGTATCTCCAGGATAGATATCCAAGGAAAGCACCTTATCCGCTTCCTCCGAAGGCGACCATTCCGCCGGAACGGGGGAACCGGTTCGCTGAATCCACAGCACGGTCAATCCCGAAGCCTTCTGAAGCTGGACCCAATTGTCCCACAGCCCTGTTTTGCGGGTGTCATCCAATTTTTTGAGCAGCATGTTGGCAGGCATTTGGTCCGGAACGGCTGCGGTAATCCCATTGCTCAGTACAACAAAGCGGGTATCGGGATCATTCCCGGCCAGCTGGGACAACGGCGGTGCCAATTCACTGCCTGCACCGATGATGCTGTCAAATTTGTCCTTCCCTATAATAGACGCTAGTTCGTCCGGATTGGTTGACGAATTTGCGACAAATTCCAATGCAATTTTCTCGGCTGCCGCTTTATCACCGGCCGCTTGGCGGATTTCTTCCGTTTCCTCCGGTGTGAGAGAGGAACCGGCCAGAACCAGCGCTGCTTTGCGCGACTCCAGTGTCGCGGCGTCAATGGCGGGCAGAGTGCGTCCGCACCCGCTTCCTGCGGCGGCTAGAAGCAGCAGAGCTGCGGCCAGCAGCGTTCGTTTTGTGCGTGCTTTAGCTTGCATGTGGCAGATTACTCCTTTTTTTGATACGGGTCGTTATTCAGTATAACATGTGAAAAGCAGAAAAGCCTCCATGAATCGGAGGCCTTTAGAATATTTGCCGCATCCGTTTATTTTTTGCCGTCGGTAACCATTTTGACCATCAGCTTTGCAAGGGTCTTTTGTTCGTTGGTGTCGGCAACAGACCAGAGATCTGCCAGCAGCTTCTCCTGCACATTCTCCGGATCTACCTTGTTGGCCAGGAAATCGCCGATTTTAAAAGCCAGCTTGGAAATTTGCTCCTCGGAAATGCCGATGCTTTCCGCAGCTTGAACACGGTCATGCAGGAACTGCTTCCATGTGTCGAAGGATGTGAGTACAGTATTCGCCATGTTGTGTTTGCCTCCCTGGATTGAATTCATACTGCACGTGTAGTATGAGCAGGAAGGCAGACCTCTATACTCTCTCTGCCGTCAGGTCACCCATCCCCCGTTGGGGCTGATCACCTGTCCGGTAATATATCCGGATTCCGGCAGAGCCAAGAAATACACCAGCGAAGCAATCTCATCCGGCTGGGCCAACCGGCCCGCGGGAATCTCCTCCTGCAGCGCCGCAATCTCATCCTTGTTGAAGGTAGCCAGCATGTCCGTCTCTACTGCTCCCGGTGCCACCGCATTGACGGTTACGCCGGAGGGGGCCAGCTCCTTGGCAAGAGCCTTGGTCAAGGCGTTAAGCCCGCCCTTGGAGGCGGAATAAGCCGCTTCACAGGAAGCGCCGGAAATTCCCCAGACGGAGGAAATATTGATGATCCTCCCATACTTGGCGGTAATCATAGCCGGCATAAAAGCCTTGGTGCACAGGAAGGCCCCCTTCAAATTCACATTCATCACCTGATCCCATTCCTCCTCGCTCATGTCGGAGAGCAAGCCGAAATGGGATACACCCGCATTGTTGACCAGAATATTGGGAACAAGTCCGCGGGACTCCAGCTTTTCCTTCATCCGCGCCACCTCTTCGGAGCTGCGTATATCGGCGGATAAGGTGATGGCATTCGCCCCAAGAGAAATACAGCGGCGGGCCACCTGGTTCGCCGATTCATGGGATTCGGAATAATGGATGATAACATTCATGCCCAAGGTGGCGAAACGTTCGGCAATAGCGGCTCCGATTCCCCGGCTGGCGCCGGTGATCAGAGCCGTCTGCCTGTTTAAGGCGATGGTCAAGAGGCTCCACCGCTCTTTACAACCGAGACCGACATGGACTCCCAGTCGAAGAGCTTCCGGAGCCGCGCGTTGGCATCCTCCAGAGTCAGCTCCTCATAAACCGGCAAAATATCGAACATATTGGCGCCGCGGAAGGCGTAACGGGTAAATTCATTGGCCAGGGACTCCGGCGAATTCATCATCCGCAGGAAACCTCCCAGCTTTTTGCGCCGGCTGCGCTCGAAGGCCCCCTGGGGGATCCCTGTTTTGTCCATGGCGGTAATCTCTGCCTTCAAGCGGGCCAAAAGCTCCTCGGGATCACGGGTTTCCCCGCCGATGACGGCAAAGGCATATCCCTCCGCCAGGTTATATTCGCTGCCGAAGCTATCGGAGATGAGATTGTCGTCATACAGCCGCTGATAAAAGTCCGAGCTTGGGCTGAACAGGGCATCCAGCATCACCTTGGTGGCCAGCTCCTGCTTCAAAGCGTTCCTGCCGTTCAGTCCAGCAGACTCCTCCTTGAAGCCGATGTAGCACTTGGGCAAGGATACCGGCAGATGCACAATCCGCTCCTTTTGCCGTACGGCTGCTGGTTCAGGGTCGAAATACCGGAGAATTTCTCCCTGCGGCGGGAAGGTTTTGCCTGCCTGGTTAGCGCGGACCAGCTCCATAATTTCTACCGGGTCCACACCGCCCACCACAAAAAAGGCCATATTTTCCGGATGGTAAAAGGTGTGGTAGCAGGTGTATAAGGTTTCCTTGGTAATCTGTGCAATGGATTCAATGGTTCCGGCAATGTCAATATGGACGGGATGCTTCTGGTACAGGGCTTCGATCAGCCCGAAGTACACCCGCCAATCGGGATTATCCTGATACATTTTGATTTCCTGCCCGATAATCCCTTTTTCCTTCTCCACATTCTCATCGGTAAAATAAGGATTCTGCACAAAGTTCAGCAGAGTATTCAGGTTTTCCTTCAGATTCTCTGTCGCCGAAAACAGGTAAACCGTCCGGTCAAAGCTGGTGAAGGCATTGGCCGAAGCGCCGTTGGAGGCAAACTTGGCGAATACATCCCCTTCCGGCTCCTCGAACATCTTGTGCTCCATGAAGTGGGCGATGCCGTCCGGAACCCGGATTTCTTCCTTGCCGGTTACCTGGAAGTGGTTGTCTACCGAGCCGTATTTGGTGGAGAAGGTTGCGTAGGTCTTCTGGTAGCCCGGCTTGGGAAGGATATAAACTGTCAGCCCGTTGGGCAATTGCTCCGTATATAGGGTTTCATTCAAGCGTTCCGCTTTAATGGCTTCCATCCGATCCCCTCCTGATCATTAGAATTACTTGCTGGTGAGGAAATAAATCGTGTCCAGCTTCACCTGCTCCGCCACCGCACGGATAGCAGCCACATCTACGGCTTCCACCTGGGTAATAAGGTCCGCCACCGTCCGCTCAACACCCGACAAAATCGTATTGAAGTCAAAGGAGATCATTTCGAAGGCGGAATCCTCCATCTCCTTCAACTGGTTCTTAATCATCGCCAGAGTCTGGCTGTATTCCAGTTCCCCAACCTGCCCCTGCTTCATCGCCTCCAACTGCTGCCGGATGATCTCTACCGCCTTTTCATAATTGGCGATTTCGATACCGGATTGAATGGTGAGGATCCCCTTATGACCATCCAAACGCGATGAGGCGTAATAAGCCAGGCTTGCTTTTTCCCGGACATTGGCGAACAGCTTGGAATGGGGGTACCCGCCCAAAATTCCGTTATACACCAACGCGGCGGCATAACGGTTATCGCCATAGGTGACGCCGGTGCGCAGGCCCATGTTAAGCTTGCCCTGGCTGACCTCCAGCTTTTCCACTACTCTCTTCTCTTCGGCAACGGTGCTCCGGGGTGTCTGCATGGTGTAAGCGGCGGTTCCCTGACCCTTCAAATCGAAGGCTTGGCTGACCAGCGCCTTCACTTCCTCCATGGTGGTATTGCCCACCACATAGAGATCAATAGGAGACTCGGCAAGCCACTTGCGGTAGTTTTCATACAGGCTGGCTGGTGTAATGGCATCAATGGCATCCAGCCGTCCCAAGGGATGGAGGCGGTAAGGCTCATCCTTGCACATTTCCTCCATACACCGCTCCGCGGCATACCGGATTTTATCATTGATAATGGCTTCCAGCCGCTTCCGAAGGGTCAGCTTTTCGGAATCCACGTATTTGGCGGAAAAAGCGTTATGTTCCACAAAAGGACGGGTCAGGGCATCTCCCAGGAAGGTCAGCCCCTCCGAGAGCAGATGGTCGGCTGCCGATACATAACGGTCATCAATAATGTCCATGCGGAATTGGACAATCTGGTAATCGCCCCTTTTGTAGATATCGAAGCCAAAACCGGCCCCATACATATCGTCCAGCTTCTCCCGGAAGCTTTTGGTTTCGGGAAGCTTGCTTGTGCCTCTCCGCAGAACAAAGGGAGCAAGCGCTGTGGGTGTAACCTGATCCTCTGTCAAAGGCGCCCCTATGTAGGCCGAAATGGCGTATGTTTTGAACCTGTCGGTAGGCCAGACGTGGAGTCTCACCCGGTCAATCTGATCGCGAATGAAGGCTGGTTTATCCAATAGCTTCATGCTCCTTCCAGGTTGGAATGGTTCCATTATATGCCTATTGCACACTCGGAAGCAAAAGTGTTTTCAGGTATTATTTCTCGCGGGACAAAATGAATGCAGCAAGATGAGAATTCTTAAATGTTCAAAAAAAAGAATCATCCCAAAATAGCTGGATGATTCTAAATAATGCTGGTTTTTTTGATTCATCGCCGTAGATTAAAGTTACCTTACCTTAGCGCCGGGTGTTAATTGTATATTGCTTTTAGGCGGATTGATTTGCTGGAAATATTTATCAACCCAACGCGAAGCATCCTCAGAATAAGAGATTCCATCCAACCATTCCCAATATACGTCTCCGAAGGTTTCTTCGAACCAGGCATGGGACAGTGTTTGGCTGCTAACATCAAGCATTCTTCTCAATTGGGATGTATCCGAAAAGAGAGTATACAATTGCGATCTTGTATTGGTGAATGAACCCCCGTTATAATCCCAGGTTATTTTTTCATTAAGATCAATGCCTCTCAAATCTTCGATTACTGTGTAGTGGCTACTTTGATTTCCCTTAAAGTAAATCTCGTACTTATCTTCATCATCAAAGCCCTTCAATTGCTGGTAGCCGCTATAATCTCCGGTTCCGTCTACTACATACAAAGGGCCAGCTGGAACGGGAGCCGGATCTGGTATCGGTTCAGGCGGAACGATGCTTTCCTCAGCTGGCTGGTCACCGAGATAAACGGTTTGAGTATTGCCATTCCAACCTACCTTGACTCCAACTGACTCCCCGACTGCTCTTACAGGGAGATAGGTGTTTCCATTGTAAGTAATTGGATGAAGTGTACTCCCATCCTCATCTTTGGGAGTCCAATCCTTACCGTACAATTCAATTGAAATGCCTTTGTTAAGATAAGCTTTAACTTCTTCCAAATTGGATGCAGCGATAGCCCCAATGGACATGGAGAGAGCTGAAACTGCAGCAACTAAAGGAATTACAATAATTTTCTTCAAGAGTAACACGCTCCCGATTTATCTTTTATGTACATTTACTGGAAAAGTCCGAGTTTTTGAAGATCAGAAATATTGAAGTAATACTCCTTATTCCAAACCTTTATCCTGATGCCATCTGATTTTAAATCGCCATTTTCAGTTTTTTGGTATCCATCGGGCATATTGAAGCGATAAAGTTCGGTTGGTTGCTTAGTTGAAAAATCCATTAAAATAATAGATTTTTCCTCAAATTTCACCGTTCCATATTTTTGACCCAGATATTCCGCACTCAACCAACCCTCAGCTACAGCAGGTGGCGGCGTAAGTCCTTGAGCTTTTGCAATGAATGCTTTAATGTTATCTTCATCCGTTTCCTTTCCGAGATAAACCCCGTCTTTATCGTACCCATAGAAAACAAAAGTGCCATTTTCCTCAACAAGTCCCTTTTTCTCTATAGATTTAACCTTATTGGGTATAGCAAATTTCCTTTTCACCGTTTCTTCTGCCTGTTGAGCCGAACCATTTGGACTCTCAGCAGCCCCCAACAAAACCTTTTGCTTTTCTTCATTCCAACCCACCTTCAAGCCTGATGCCTCACCAACGGCTCGCACTGGAAGATAAGTGCTTCCGTTATATGTGATGGGGTATAACGTGTTTCCGGCTTCATCCTTAGGTGTCCACTTTTCTCCATCCAATTTAATCGATACACCTTTGTTCAAGTACACTGTAATTTCTTCCAGATTGCTTGCGGCCACTGCACCGATAGACATAGAGATAATGGAAACCGCGGCAAGCAACGGAATAACAATCTTTTTTCTCAACAACTTCACGCTCCCTAGGTATATAGTCTCTGCCCCAAGAGATAAATTACCATAATCGGAAGAATAATGATAGAGAACATAAAACAATATTTTCCTCAGGCCGACTTCTCCATAAACATCAAGGAAGATGGGGAAATCCGCGATTTTCCATCAAAAAATCCGTAAACACCTTCGTTGCTTTGGTCTGAAAGCCCATGTCCGGGACAAGCAGTGAGAAGCGGCGCAGCAGCGGTAAGCCGGGAAGCTCCAATGCCTTCAAATCCCCTGCTTGCAATTCTTTGCGGAGGGTCCACCGGGAAAGCAGGGTTACTCCCATACCTGCCTGTACAAACTCCTTAATCGCCTGTGTGCTCCCAAACACCATCCTGGTCTTGGGGTCAATTCCTAATTGCATGACCGCCTTTTCCTGCATCTCCCGTGTTCCGGAGCCCGTTTCCCGCACGATCCATGGTGCCTCCGCCAATTCCTCCAGGTTCACCGGGTTACAGTCTGCAAGAGGATGATTGGATGAAACAGCAACCACCATCCGGTCATCAGCAAAAGGTTGAATGGTTACACCTGGAGTTTCTGTTCCCTCACCTTCTACTATGCCTACATCCAGTTGGTGGCTGTTGACCAATCCGGTGATTTCACTGGAATTGGCGATGGTAATCACCGGCTGGACCGAGGGATATTCCCTTAGCATTTCGGCTACGACGTAAGGAAGAATATATTCGCCAAACGTATAGCTGGAACCAATGGACAACGGCCCATGGGCGGTATGCTTCAAATCATCAAGCACATTGGCCATTCGTGTATATAATCCAAGAATCTCTCGTGCATGGGCGTATACCACCTCTCCCGCTTGGGTCATCCGAACATATTTGTTCGTCCTCTCCAGAAGCTTGCAATCCAGAGTCCGTTCCAAACCCTGCACGTAGCTGCTGACTGCAGGCTGGGTCATATGCAGCAGCTCAGCCGCTCTTGTGAAATTCCGCTGCTCTGCGGCAGTCATAAAAACCTGAAGCGCCTGATCCATAAGATCACCCCTATCATATCCCTTTTGTTATTATAATCATCATTATAACTTATTTTACTTATTGTTGTAATGGGATTACGCTATTTACATCTCATCATTGTTAATGGAGGCATAAGTGTATGAAATTGCAGCAAGCCTTGCCGCATCCCCAAATGAAGGAACTGAAGTTTTCTTCCCGGTTTGTTCAGGGAATATCATTTACATTTTTCATAGCAATGGCGGGTTACGTCCTCGCCAAACTGCCCGGATTAGACCGGGTGGGTCAAATGGCTTGCGCCATTATGCTCGCAGTATTATATAGGCAGCTTCGCGGTTATCCCGAAGAGCTCCGGTCAGGCATCCGCTTCTCCTCCACGACCCTGCTGCGGCTGGCCATTATCCTGTTCGGGCTGAAGCTTAATATCGCCATGGTGCTTCAGCAGGGCCCGGGTTTATTGATTCGTGATGCAGCGGTCATTCTGTTCGCGCTGGGGATGACTCTTGGTTTGGCCCGGCTGTTCCGGGCGGATTGGTCTGTATCCCTCTTGCTTGCCATTGGCACCGGAGTTTGCGGCGCGGCAGCAATTGCCGCGGTATCCCCTATCCTGAAATCCGAGGAGAAGGATACCGCAATGGCTGCAGGTATGATTGCCCTGGTGGGTACTATATTCGCTATCGGGTATACGCTGCTGCTTCCCATTTTGCCAATCCCGCCTGAATGGTATGGGGTGTGGTCTGGAAGCACCCTGCATGAAATCGCCCATGTGGCGCTTGCGGCAGCTCCAGCTGGTGATTCTGCTATGGCAGCCGCAATCCTCTCCAAGCTTGGCCGGGTTTTCCTGTTGATCCCGTTATCATTTATTTTAATAGCGGTGCAAAAACGCAGCTACAAGGGACAAAAACTGGCGGACGGCTCTGCAAAAGTCGCGTTCCCCTGGTTTTTGGCCGGTTTTATTGGAACGAGTTTGCTCAATAGTTATGTGCTTGGCACATCTATCACTATACCTGCCCCTGTGATGGAGCAGATTTCGGTCATCACCACCTTCTTATTGACGATGGCCATGGCGGGGCTGGGTCTGAATGTGAACCTGAAGGAGCTGCGGGCCAAAGCACTGCGCCCTCTCTGTGCCACGGTGGTCACGTCGATTCTGTTATCTGCTCTGACCTATTTCACAATGTAACTAATCCGCCAGCAGCAAAAAGCAATCCACGCTTTTACGCAGATTGCCTTTTTGCTTCTTACTTACAGAAAATATGCTTGCCGATGGTTTTCACCTGAGGGCGGGTCCATATCCACTTGGAGGTGGCGGTTACCGGATTGAAGTAATACAGGCAGCCACCGGACGGATCCCATCCGGCAATGGCATCCTTGACGGCGCGTTTGGCATTTTCGTTGGGTGTCAGCCAAATCTGACCGTCCGCTACCGCGGTGAATGCACCCGGCTGGAAGATAACACCGGAAGCTGTGTTCGGAAAGGAAGCTGAACGGACCCGGTTCAAAATAACCGCCGCTACCGCCACTTGACCTTCATACGGCTCTCCTCTGGCTTCTCCGTATACCGCGTTGGCCATAATCCGGATATCATTCTCCGATAATCCCCCGTTATTGGACGGAGTCAGATTAGTGGGGCTGCCGGTAGCCGTTTCGGTTACCCGGTCCCCTCCGGCAGAACCGCCTCCGCCACCGCCTCCGCCTCCCCCGCTACCTGCGGTTTGCTTCGGTTCTGTGGGGGCCCAGGTTTTGGTGGCCTCCCACAGCTTCAGCTTGGTTTTGGGGCCGACAATCCCATCCACCTTCATGCCGAATTTGTATTGGAAGTCCTTGACTCCACGGAGGGTCTGATAGCCGAAAGCGCCGTCGATATTGCCGTTGTAGTACCCGAGAAACTTCAGGCGCCCTTGCAGCTCGTACACATCGTCGCCGGAAGCGCCATACCGGATGGTCTGTTTGCTGAACACATCCTCTGCGGCCTGGGGTTGTTCATGGTGCTTAAGCTGCATGCCGGCAAACAGCGAAACCAACAGCAGCACAGTAAATGCAATCAGTCGCTTGTTCATTGAGCGGACCAACCTTTCCTTCGGATGCTGTGTTTGTGATAGGGCTATTATTTGAAACCCAGGTTGGCTTTATACTTCAGACCCACGGATTAACGTCCGGAGGCGCTTCACGGCATACAAAAAGACGGCCCCCGGCGAAAGTTTCGCGGCAGAGACCGTCCCCTTCCATAACTTGGTCCAAGCCAAAGGCCGGATAAGTTATGGAAGCTTCGAATTTGACACAGTCAAATTGAAGGAGTAGTTCAGTGTTTGGATGGCTTCGAATTTGACACAGTCAAATTGAAGGAGTAGTTCAGTGTTTGAATGGCTTCGAATTTGACACAGTCCAAATTGAAGGTATGATTCAGTTGTTCTAGACGCTTCGAATTTAACAGTCCTTACAATCTCGGCCCCGGCCGATCCAGATCTCTTCTGTCCCTCCGGGCTGCCTCAACCGTATCCGTATCCGCGCCGCCGTACTCCATGGCCTCATAAGCAGATTCGTCAACCAGATTGCTCCGGCTTTCGTTGACCCCTGCGTAGGAATCAGAGTTTAAGGAACCATAGCTGCGGAAGATATCGAATACCCGCTGGCTTTTGGCAGGATCGCTTTCCACAATCACCAGGAATTTATTATCCTCTACATAATCGTTATACAGCTGGGCCTGTTCTTCCGGGATACCCATCCCGATTAGTCCGCCCACGATCCCGCCGGCGCTGGCGCCGATGGCTGCTCCTGCCAACGTGGCTGCAATCGGCCCTGCCGCCAGCAGCGGCCCGATACCCGGGATAGCCAATGCCCCCAACCCGGCCAACAGCCCGGTTACGCCGCCCAGAACACCGCCTGCGGTTGCACCTGTGGCTACACCCTCCGGTGCTTTGGTCTGCGTAGCTTCCTCAATAAAATCCGCATCGTCCCGTCTACGGCTGATAACCGAGATATCGTCGGGCGCATAGCCCAAGGACTTCAAATCCTCAATGGCCGAAATGGCAGCCTGTTCCGTTTCGAAAACACCTACAATATGGCGACTTCCATGAATAGTCTGATCATGTCTCATTTGTTACCGCCTCCTCAAATCGATTTAGGATCTTGTCAAGAAGTGTTACAAGCATTACTTAAACCAACCGGAGCAGAGTGAATCTTCCGTCTTTCTTCAACCAACATCCTTCCCCGTTGCTAACGGAACCCAAGGCCCCTTAAAACGCGAATTACGGCAATTGTGTTTTCTTACGGAACTGAGCCACCCTTACAAGAAAAACAACGTCCCTGTGGAGTCCAAATCCCCCTCTAAGCATCATCTGGTTCCGTCACAAAAAACATCGGCCTTTTTCAGGCCTTTAAGAGCCTCATAGTTCCGTTAGCGCAGCTTCAGGCAGGATGAAGAAGCATCTAAAATCAGCTGCCATCCAGACAAAAAAAGAGCCGCCGCTCCACCCCCATTGGGATGAACGGCTGGCTCTTCACTTTAAAGCAGTTCTGACTGTAACATGCTATGTACAACCTAAGCTTATCCGCTCCGGTTCTGCCCGAAGTACATTTCCTGGGAAACCAGAACCTCACGGGGTTTGCTGCCTTCATATGGCCCTACAACACCCTTGGCCTCCATGGTGTCGATCAGCCGCGCCGCGCGGGTGTAACCCACCCGCATCCGGCGTTGGAGCAGGGAAACAGACGCTTGTTTAGCCTCTACCACAATCTGCACGGCCTGATCATAAAGCTCGTCCAGATCGTCCTCGGCTTCCTCCTCATGCTCATCCAGCTCCGGCACCAGGTCCTCCTTGTACTCGGCTTGGCCTTGGTTGCGGCAATAATTGACCACATGCTCCACTTCCTGGTCCGAAAGGAATGCGCCCTGCACCCGGATGGGCTTAGATGCGCCTACCGGCAGGAAGAGCATATCGCCCCGGCCCAGAAGCTTCTCGGCTCCCACCATATCCAATATGGTACGGGAGTCCACCTGGGAGGAAACGCCGAAGGCAATCCGCGAAGGAATATTAGCTTTGATCACACCGGTAATAACGTCGACGGAAGGCCGTTGGGTCGCGATAATCAGAAGGATGCCCGCCGCACGGGCCATCTGGGCCAACCGGCAAATTGCATCCTCCACATCGCCCGCCGCTACCATCATCAAGTCCGCCAACTCGTCAACAATGACGACGATATACGGCAGCGGCTCCTGGGGATTGGGATTGGAGGGGTCCGTCACCATGGCATTGTAGCCTTCCATGTTACGGGTACCGCTTTTGGAGAACAGCTCATAGCGCTTTTCCATCTCCACCACAATCTTCTTCAGAGCCAAGGATGCCCGCCGCGGATCGGTAACTACCGGGGCCAGCAGGTGGGGAATGCCGTTATACACATTCAATTCCACCATCTTCGGGTCCACCATCAAGAGCTTGACCTCATCGGGCTTCGCTTTATACAGAATACTGGTAATAATCCCGTTAATACATACGGATTTACCAGAGCCCGTAGCACCTGCCACCAGCAAGTGGGGCATCTTGGCCAGGTTGGCGACAATCGGCTGGCCAGAGATATCCCGTCCCAGGGTAATGGTCAGCTTGGAGGGCGAGTCCTGGAAAGCGCCGTTCTCCATAACCTCCCGGAGGGTAACCACAGATACCTCTGTATTGGGCACCTCGATGCCGATGGCGGATTTGCCGGGAATCGGGGCCTCCATCCGGATGTCCTTGGCCGCCAGGGCCAACGCGATATCATCCGTCAGACTGACGATCCGGCTGACCTTCACGCCTACATCAGGCTGGATTTCATAGCGGGTAACCGCCGGTCCGCGGACCACCTCCAGCACCTTGGCCCGTACCCCGAAGCTCTCCATGGTCGCTTCCAGCTTGCGCGCATTGGCCTTAAAATCCAGCGCATCGGATGCCTTGGAATTACCCGCAGGTCGGGACAGCAAGGTTAAGGAAGGCAGCACATAAGGCCGCTCCGGCTTTTTGGCTTCCAGAGACAAGGCCATATCCCCCGGGTCCGCCTGTTCTCCCTCCGGCTTGCCGGCCACGCCGGCACCCGCAGACGCAGGCTTCACCAGATGGGTCGCCCCCGCCGGCTCGCCCATAGGCTCCTCAGGTAAAGGATCGATATGATCCTGAAAATCACGGACTACAGGTATAGCCGCATCCTCATCCCCAGGAATGGCATACCCCGGGACCGCCTCGTCATCCACGGTATTGTTGTTTTTCTTCCCGGAAGCGGAAACCAGCACCTCCGCCTCTCCATCCTCCTCTTCATCCGCCTGCTTCTGGGATTGCAGCAGTTGGAAGAATGCTGGCTTTTTCTTCGGCTGGCGGGGAACCGGTATGTAGCCTTCCTCCAAGTCGGAATCGTCCTCGGGGATATAAACCCGGGTTTTGGCAGTAGCCGCACGAGCCGGCTTCGCCCGTTTGCCCCCGCCGAACAGCTCCGCCAATCTGTAGCGGAAGCCGGTATTGACGTTAGAAGCCCCGCCTCTCAGCTTGCCCAGCACATCGACAGCCGAGATGCCCGTAACCAGCAGTATTCCGATGCCGAACAAGGTCCAGACCAGCAGGGACGAACCGAGATTGCCGAACAAAAAATAAAGCAGGGCATACAGAAGCGCTCCGATCATGCCTCCGCCGATATTATTCTGGAGAATGCTTGTCCCGTTGTGGGACAGGCTTAACCCCTCCGTCATGGTCCGCCAGGTTTCCCCCAGGATATACGAGGGCATCCGGAAGTCCTCATTGGGGTCCAGAGCTTCAAACATGGACATATGGTTCATCAGCACAAAACCCAGCAGCAGGCAGAGAATACCGGTTTTGCGGGCGGTCCAGTCATTGGGCCAAGCCCGTTTGACCATGCAGTACAAGCCCACATAGACGGCTCCCACAGGAATCACAAAATCCATCTCGCCTACAAGAAACCGGAACATATACGTCAAGGCACGGGATACGGAGCCCTCCCGGGACAATGAAATAACGGACAGTGCAATGATGATAATCCCGTACAGCTCATACTTCAGCACTTCTTTAACTGCTTTGGAACCTCTCTTCGAGCGTTTGCGCGCTTTACTTTTGGCCACTCCGCCACCCCCAACGCTACAGATTATACCATATTGGAAGCCCGGATACACTAGGGGACACCCCCTTTCAGCCAAAAAAAGCGAATGACCGTTCGCACAATCACCGAACCCTCATCCGCTTTCGGATTTACACAAAATTGCTGGTTACCCTGAACTAACATGATCCAAACGCAGGCTGGATATGTTATGGACGCCCCGATATTACTTGCAGAAAAACGGCTGAAACTCCAGCATCGAACCCGGCGCATAGGCCGGATTCAGATAATCCTGAACGTTGCTGCTGTACAGACGCACAACCCGGGCCTGTGAGGCGTTCAGCCGCTCTACCTGCATGCTGATGCCGTTGATCTCCACATCCATGTATTCGGGCTGGAAGCTTTCCTGGCCGGCCCATATTACTTCATCGGGCATAATGGTGTACAAGGTCATTGCAGGAGTCCTCCCCCCTGTTTCTTCCGTTCGTCAATGCGTCTGTTCAATTCGGCAATGGCTTCTCCAATGCCGCCGATCCGGTCGATCAGCCCGTATTTTACAGCGTCAGCCCCAATAACCGTTGTGCCGATGTCCCGGGTCAGCTCCCCTGTGGTGAACATCAGCTCCTTAAACTTCTCCTCCGTCACGGATGAATGCTTTGTCACAAAACGGATCACCCGCTCCTGCATTTTGTCCAGATATTCGAAGGTTTGCGGTACGCCGATAACCAGGCCGTTCAGCCGGATGGGATGGATGGTCATTGTAGCCGTCTCCGCAATTATTGAGCAATCCGCCGATACGGCGATAGGCACACCGATGCTGTGCCCGCCTCCCAGCACCAGGGTGACGGTGGGTTTAGACAGTGTGGCGATCATCTCAGCAATAGCCAGACCGGCCTCCACATCCCCTCCAACTGTATTCAGAATAACC
>JAEWMH010000013.1 GCA_023393235.1 Bacillota bacterium
CTCTTCGGCATCAACGATTCGGCGGAGTCCAAGCTTCCCGGCATCTCGCCGAGAGGGTATATGGACGGGCGCTATGACCTGGCCTATTATCTGTACCGCAAGCCGGAATATGCAGATATTCTGCTTACCTGCAGCCTGGAGGACCGTGACCTGCTGTATGCCGTACCCGGTCTTGCTCCCAGCACCTCCAAGCCTTATCTGTCCTCGGCGTATGCCGACAATTCCGGTGTGGCGGTGCTGCGTTCGCAGACGGAGGGCCGGAAGCCGGAGGAGCAGATTCAGGCTGTCGTGAAGTACGGCTCTCACGGCGGAGCCCACGGCCATTATGACCGGGCCAGTCTGCTGTCCGTTATGCGGTACGGGCGGAGCTTCTATAATCCGGAGAATATCTGGTACAGCTACCACACCTTTATGTACAAATTTTATGTCCAAACCTCCCTAACCCACAATATGGTGGTGGTGGACCGGAAGCAGCAGGACCCGGCGGAGGGCAGCAGGCTATTGTTCCATAGCGGCCAGCTTTTCCAGGCCTGCGCGGTGGAGAATCAGGCGCGCTGGTCCTATCCCCCTTACGGCGGCTGGATGGTGGACGGCGACAAAAGCTTTGCGGAGCGCACCTGGAATGAAGCCCGGCATATTCCCATTCCGGAGAACCCTCCGGAATATTCCGCCCGTACCGGGTTTACGGAGCCGGTACTCCAAAGACGTCTGACCGTGGTCACCGACGACTATGTGGTTCTGTTCGATTACCTAGCAGGCGATGAGGTGCATGATTACGACTGTCTGTTTCATTGCAAGGGGCTTATGGAAATTGAAGCGGGAGGCCCAGTGGAGCAGGTTAAGCATACAGAGCAGTTTGACCCCGATCCGCTCAACAGCGCCCAACTGATCACGGATTGCGACTGGTATGAGCTGGAGGGACCGGTGAAGGCCCGCTTCCGTACGGGCTTCGGTCAAGGCTTCGATAACCGTGCCAACCGTACGGAGCTGAATACGGACGGTCCGCTGAACATCGACCACTACACCGTTTGGCCTCCCCGGGTGGAACTGATTGTGGGGAACACACCGGAATATTACAAGGTGGAAAAACAGTTGGAGTACGAGGTCCGCAGCGGTGGTAAGGTGCTGGCGTCAGGCAGCTTTGGCGCCTGGATTTTGGGCCGGGATGATCTGGATTTGCCGTTGGACGGTGTGGAAACACTGGAGCTTCAGGTGAGGGCCCAAGAAGGAATTGGAGAGCATGGAATCCGCAAAACCACAGAGAAGACCATCTTTTGGGGAGACCCCTATATTGAGACGGAGTCGGGTGAGATTCTGTTTCTGGCGGATCTCCCGCTGGTAACGGTGAATACCGATCCCGGCTGCGGTCCGGGTGTGGATTATTTCGGCGGTCCGGTGAAGCTGGCAGCCCGCCGGTTCGACAAGGCAGTCCCGGCCAACCCTGTGGATATGGACCAGGCGGGGGTCATAACAGTGGACCTGACCGATCTGAAAGCTGTCCGGTTCGCAGCATCCATCGGTGCGGATTATCCCTTGGGAGACGAATCGGCCAGACGAAAAATGCTGAGTGTCCGCTCCACCGGTAAAAGCGCCAGATTCATTACTATGATGGAACCATATGAAGACAAATCGATGGTGGCCTCCGTTCAGGCGTCCTCCGCCGATGAAATCACGGTCAGGCTTGCGGACGGCCGGGTTCAGGTATTGCGAGTGAGCGGCCTGGAGGGCAATGGAGGGGATATGCTGGTTGAGGCTAATGAATATACGGCGGATGGCCGGGTTATCCGGAGTGAGCGGACAGCCTATTAAACCCCATAGAGGAGAATGGAGGGAACAGGTTGGAGAACGAAGCAGGCGAAGCGGGCACTAAGATTCCGGATTGGACCACGGATGCCTTCTTGGGGACGCTGGCCATTGCATGGCTGGAGGCGCATTATTCCGCGTGGGATGCCCCCGGACAATTTGGCTGGGATATTCATCCCGGCGGCCACGAGATAAACGGAAGAAAAAGTGTGGATTGGCTCCACCGGAAGCTTGCCGGCGGAGCGGTGCAAGGATAAGAGCTGAATAAGAAAGGAAGAACAATGTGATGACGACAATCAAGAACCCGATCCTGAGAGGTTTTAATCCCGACCCGTCCATTATCCGGGTGGGTGATGATTATTATATCGCCACCTCCACCTTCGAATGGTTTCCCGGCGTACAGATCCACCATTCCCGGGATTTGATCCACTGGGAGCTGGCGGGAAACCCATTGAACCGGGTTTCCCAGCTGGACCTGCGGGGAGTAGGCGCTTCCCAGGGCGTTTGGGCTCCATGCCTGACCTATGACAACGGCATTTATTATCTGGTGTATACCGTGGTGAATTCCTTCTATTGCAAAATGTACGATACCCATAATTATCTGGTGACTGCCACGGATATTCTTGGCGACTGGTCGGAGCCTGTGTACCTGAACAGCTATGGCTTCGACCCGTCTCTGTTCCATGATGAGGATGGCCGGAAATATATAGTCAGCATGGTGACGGACCACCGGGTAAACAAGCAGTACAGGGGCCATCTGGTGCTCCAGGAGTATTCCCCTTCAGAGCAGAAAATGCTGGGTGAAGCGCGGACGATTTTTGCCAGCCACGAGGGTTTCTTCGAAGGGCCGCATATTTATAAGCGCAACGGGTATTATTATCTGTTCGCCGCCGATACGGGCACGGGAGAAGGGCATGGACAATCTATCCTGCGCTCCCGGGAGCTGTACGGACCGTATGAGGCATACCAAGGCAATTCCATTATGACCGCCCGCGACCACCCGGAGCTGCTGCTGCAGAAGTCCGGTCACGGCGATCTGGTGGAAACCCAAAACGGCGAATGGTACATGGCGCATCTATGCGGGCGGGCACTTGAGAACCGCACGGACAAAGGCGACCGTAAATATACTCTGGGACGGGAAACGGCCCTCCAGAAGGTAGAGTGGACAGAAGACGGCTGGCTCCGGTTGGCTAACGGCACAGGGCTTCCGGAGGCGGAGGTGGAAGGCCCCGGTCTGCCGCTGCACCCTTTCCCGGTGAAACCGGAAAGGGATGATTTTGACGGGGAGCAGCTGGATATCCGGTTCCAGTCCTTGCGCATTCCGCTGGATGAAACCTTCTATTCCCTGACGGAACGCAAAGGGTTTCTGCGCCTGTACGGCAGGGAAGGGCTAGGCTCGAAATACCGGCAAAACCTCATTGCCCGGCGCTGGGAAAGCTTTGTATTCACTGCAGGCACCTGTGTGGAGTTTAGGCCTACTATTTACAAACAATTGGCGGGCCTGATTTGCCTGTACGATACGGAGAACTATTATTATCTCCATCTCACCCACCATGACGATTACGGGCGCTGCCTGTGTATCCTGTCTGCCGTGAACAACGTGTATGCGGAGCCTGCCGGATATATTACCCTGCCCGAGGAGGCGGAGCGGGTGTGGCTGCGTGCGGCAGTGGACCACGACAAGCTGCAGTTTTCATATTCGGTAACGGGCGAGAACGCCTATACCCCGGTGGGACCGGTATTGGATGCCAGCACCCTGTCTGATGAAGCCTGCCGGGAGGGGTGGTTCACGGGTGCCTTTGTAGGCCTATGCTGCCAGGACCTTACGGGCTTCCGCAGGCCCGCGGACTTCGATTATTTTGAATACCGGGAAGAGAAATAAGCATTGAAGGAAATGGAAAAACCCTCTTGCTGGCATAATACCACCGTGGTACGATAGGAATCACATCAGAAAGAAGCAACCCGCTGCAGGAAATTTCCGTGGAGGGTTGCTTCTCTATATTAACGGGGGAAGAGGGGAAACCATGATGATTGAACTGAAACGGACATCCTCAGAGGATACGGATTTTGAGACCTTGACCGGGCTGCTGGATCAGGATCTGGAGCGCAGGTATCCGGATACGCGGGATTTTTTCCAGCCTCTTAATAAGATCAAGCTGGATGCCAAGGCCGTGGTAGCCTACGAGAACGGGAAGCCGGTTGGCTGCGGGTGCTACCGGGAGGTGGCAGAGGGCCAAACCGTGGAGATGAAGCGGATGTACGTTTTGGATGAAAAACGAGGTATAGGCATTGCCAGGCAAGTTCTCCGCGAACTGGAGACCTGGGCCAAGGAAGCAGGCAAGCAGCGGGCCATATTGGAAACCGGCCGTGGTCAGCCGGAGGCCATTGCGCTATATACCAAAAGCGGCTACGCCGAAATAGACCGGTATGCACCATATACCGATAGGGAAGACAGCGTTTGTATGGGAAAGGATTTGTAGAAACAGGAGGGGCAGACAATGGACTTTGAGCTGCGGAAGCTGTCCGTAACGGACGGACAGGATATCTATGACATGCTGCAGGACATTCCCAAAGCGGAGAATGGATTTATCAACGGCGGGCACGGATGCTCCCCGGTGGAGTTCCGGCAATGGCTGGTCCGTCAGGATGGTGTTTCCCGGGGGGAGGGGCTGGCGGATTGGATGGTACCGAGCACAACTTATTGGCTTTACGCCGACGGGGACCCGGTAGGCTTCGCCAAGCTGCGACACTATCTGACGGACAGGCTGAGGGAGGACGGCGGCAACATCGGGTATGCCATCCGGCCTGGCCAACGGAATAAGGGCTATGGCACTGTCCTGTTAAGCAAGGTGCTGGGGGAAGCCCGGCGTATGGAGCTTGGCCAGGTATTGGTGACCGTATGGCCGGGGAACCAGGGATCCATCAACGTGGCGTTGAAGAATAACGGGACGATTACCCGGTCAACGGCGGATAAGCATTACATCTGGATTGAATGTTAGTTGACGGAGGGGAAGCTCGAATGAAGCTGGGAATGCCGACTCTTGTGGAATATGCCAGGCTAGAGGATAATCTGGAGCTGTGCCGGAGGCTTGGCCTGAAGTTTGTGGAGATTAACATGAATCTGCCAGTCTGCAATCCGGAGGTGACGGGATATGCGGAGCTGCTGCGGCTGAAGAGGGAATACGGGGTGGAGCTGACGGTTCATCTGCCGGAGGAACTGGACCTGGGTTCCATCCATGGTGCCATGCGCCAGGGGCATGTGCAGCGGTGCAAGGAGGCTATTGATTGGGCAAGTGGGGCAGAGATCGGAATTCTGAACCTGCATCTGAATCCGGGGGTTTATTTTACCCTGCCGGACCGAAAAATCTGGATTTACGAAGCCCACCAGGAGACCTTTCTCGCCAATCTGACGGCTTCTTTTGCAGAGCTTTATCCTTATGCCAGAGAAAAGGGCGTTCTGCTCTGTATGGAAAATGCGTGCAACTTCCACCTGCCGTTTATCCGGGAGGCGCTGGACAGGCTGGCAGCTTTCCCGGAATTTGCATTGACCTGGGATGTGGGCCATGACGCCAAAACCGGGTTTTCAGAGGGGCCTGTGATTGCGGGTTATCCGGACCGGTTGAAGCACATGCATCTGCATGACTTTGACGGGAAGCAGGACCATGCCCGGCTCTATACCGGACAGGTTCCGGTGAATGACAGACTAAGACTGGCGGAGCAGAAGGGCATCGGGGTTGTGGTAGAGGTCAAAACCAGCCAGGCTCTGGAGGATTCGATCCGCAGTGTACGGAATCAATAGTAAAACCGGCCCGCGTGGAATAACGCCGAGCCGGTTTTTTCCATAAATTAGGATTGCACTTGTGCGTCGAGATAAGCCAGGTTGCGGTCAACCAACCCAATCCGCTGCTGCACACAGGCATAGGAGCGGAGCGGGTCCTCCGGCGTATGGAGTACATAATCCAACAGTCTGTCCACCGTGGTGGAAGCCACATGGCAGCGGGTGTCGGAGGAGGCGTAATAGAGGTATACGTCTCCGTTATCCCGGGCAATCAGACCGTTGATGAAGACGACGTTGGACACATCGCCGATCCGTTCCTCCCCTTCGGGTGCGATCAGGTGGCCTGCGGGAGCGTGCAGCAGCTTGGAGGGGTCTGCCAGATCTGTAAGGAAAGCGTAGATCACGTACCGGAGTCCTGCCGCGGTATTACGTACCCCGTGAGCGACATGCAGCCAACCCTTGGCGGTTTTGATGGGGGCGGGGCCTTGGCCGTTTTTGACTTCCTTAATGGTGTGGTAGTAGCGGCGGTCGATAATGGACTCGGATGTGATAATGGCGGGATTCATGCTGTCGGACAACCCCCAGCCGATACCGCCTCCGGAGCCTGCTTCGATGAAGCCGTCCTGGGGCCGGGTGTAGAAGGCGTAACGGCCGTCGACGAATTCCGGATGCAGCACCACATTCCGCTGTTGGGCGGAGCCGGTCTTCAGGTCGGGCAGCCGCTCCCAGGTCTTCAGATCCCGGGTCCGGGCGATGCCCGCTTGGGCTACGGCGCTGGAGAGGTCTCCCGGTGCGGCGTCGGGATCCTTGCGCTCCGTGCAGAAAATCCCATAAATCCAGCCGTCTTCATGACAGATAAGCCGCATGTCATAGACATTGATATCCGGCTCCTCCGTCTCGGGCATCACCACGGGATGGTCCCACAGCCGGAATCCATCAACGGGGGAGTCACTTTCCGCCACGGCGAAGAAGGATTTGCGGTCCACTCCCTCCATGCGGGCCACGAGATAAAACTTGCCGTCCAGCTCGATGGCACCCGGATTGAAGGCAGCGTTGACACCGATCCGCTCCATGAAAAAAGGGTTGGTCTCCGGGTTGAAGTCGTAGCGCCAGACCAAGGGCGCATGGGCGCCGGTCAGCACGGGGTTGGCGTAACGTTCGAAGATGCCGTTTTCGGAGAAAAGGGGCTGGTTTTTAAGAGAGATCAGCGCCTCGTAGCGGTGTTGGATCATCTGCTTGCGTTGTTCGAATAAGGTGCTCATGGAATCACAACCTTCATATGATTTGGGTGCAGCGGTTTTTGCCCCGGAAGGGGCTAACGGACAGGAGAGACGTTAACCGGGCGAAATAGGCGGATATGAAATTCTAACGGAAGCCACGGCCCTTATTTCGGCTCCAGAGGGTTGGAAACCGGATAATGGGGGACAATAGCGGCGCTGGTGTCCGTTAGAATTGCAAAAGTGCCAAAATCAGCAAAATAGCGCCCGTGGAGTCCGTTAGAGCGGGAGAGAAGCTATCACCAGTGGAGTCAGTTAGAGTTGAAGAGAAGCTATCGCCTGTGGAGTCCGCTAGAGTATGGAAGATGCAATTGGACTAGGGTTACCGGCGGCAAACTTTTGAGTATATTAGAAGCGGGTTGTGTAAGTGAGATTCTGTCTGTTTTGATGCTAGTCTACTGGGTTAACGCCTACGCGCAGCCGGGTTATAATTTCGAAGCAGGCCCTGCTGTTATGGTAGGGGCATTTCCATTCGCTTACCTTGGGATCTTCTTGACCCGGGGTCCCGGCCCGGTCTGTTTTCCAGAACCATTCCCCGTTGACCCTGTCCACGATATGGTCCCGCGTGAAGCTCCAGCAGTTGGCTGCCGCCAGCCAGTACCGTTCCTCGCCGGAGAGCTGCCAGGCGTTGACGAAGCCGACAATCGCTTCCGCTTGGCCCCACCAATGTTTGTCTCCATCAACTACACCTGCTGCATCGCCTTCCCACATTACACCGCCGTCTGTATCCACACCCTCGCGAAGGACAACATCCGCCATCTGCAGCGTTATCTCCCGGGTGCGGGCCAGAAGCACTTCATCCCCGAGAACCTCGGCGGCCTCCAGCAGCAGCCAGCTGCCTTCAATATCATGACCGTAGGAGATTATATCTGACTTGCTGGTCCAATCTTCTTCAAAGAACATCAGAAAATGTCCGTTCTCCCGGTTGACAATATGCTGCAGAGTATCCTCAAGCAGACGCCGGAGCTGAGCCTCCAGCCTGCTGCTCCTGCATACCCGGAAGTAATTGGTGTATGCCTCCAGAATGTGCAGGTGGGTGTTCATGGTTTTAACCGCATTCTGGTCCTGCTCGCCCAGGCGCAGGCTATCGTCCCGGGACCAATCCCGGGCAAACACGTCTACGTAACCGCTGTGCACCGGGTCAAAGCTTTTTTCGATGACCTCAAACAGCTCCTCCGCTACATCCAACAGCTCCGTCCTGCCTGTGGCCAGAATATACTCCGTAATGCCGTAGAGGTAAAAGGCCTGCCCGTATATCTGTTTTTTGGTGTCAAGGGGCTGCCCCAGATGGTCCACTGTCCAGAAGAAGCCCGGATGTACTGGGTCCCGGAAACGGGTCTCCAGGTAGTGGAGAGCTCTGTCGGCCATCATCCGGTACTCCGGGCGGGACTCATGCCGGTATGCACGGGCGAAGCTCCAGAGAATCCGGGCATGGAGCACAAGGCCTTTGGGTGCATGAGGATGAATGGTCATGTCGGAGTCGATGCGTCCGATAAAACCGCCGTTCATATGATCTTGCGTATGCGTGAGCCAGAACTGCAGAGTATGGTCCAATTCCGTAGACATCTCCTGCAAAAGCTGTTGGGGCTGCATAATGGCATTCCTCCTGTGTTAGCTAGGGCGTGTCTGAAAACTCGATGAGGGCATCTTTCATCGCCTTTTCGTCCCTTGCTGCGTTACTTTCCCTTGACGTACCCCCGGTACGCCTGCGGAAAAGTGCCTTGCCATGAACGAAAATTCGTTAAAATCTGCTCCTCTCGGAGTTTTCAGACACGCCTAATTACGACCAGTGTAAACCTGCTATTTTGCTAACGTCAATGAAAAATAGGCTAACAAAATATCTTGTAAACCGCTCCTGCTTCCGTTAGTATAAGTGGTATTGAAATAGACGGAACAAGGGGGTACCCATGGGCAAAAAGGTAAGCATGCAGCAGATTGCGGATAAGGTGGGCTTGTCCAAGTATGCTGTATCCAAGGCTTTGGCAGGTAAAAGCGGGGTTAGCGCCAAAACCAGGGAGCGGATAATTGAAGCCGCCACCCAGCTGGGGTATTTGAAGCAGCAGAAGCTTCAAAGAAGTGCGGGTGAACAAACTAAATCCGGACCTGCAGCCGCGTCAGATTACCGGTTAGAGCCAAACAAACGGGCGGTAGTAGCTGTATTGATGCCTAACGTTAGGTTGCAGAATATGGACTCGGGGTTTTGGGGTGTCATTGTAAATGGAATCGGCTATGCTTTGTCCCGGTTGAATCTGGGTATGCTGATTCTGACAGAACACACTGCGGAGCATCTGCAAACGCTGCTGAAGCCGGATCGGCTTCTGGGGGTGATCGGCGTTGGCGATATCTCCACCGCAATGCTGTTGGAGCTGCACCGTCTGGGTTTGCCCTTCGTATTGACGGATCATGAGGATTCCCTGGTGCCGTCCGATACGGTGTTTGCCTCCAATATGGACAGCATGGCCGCATTGACCGGGCATTTGCTGGCGTTGGGCCACAAAACCTTCTGGTTTCTGGGAGATACAGGCTTCTCCAGAAGCTTCACGGACAGGTGGATGGGCTATCGCAAGGCTCTGGAGGAGCAGAACATCCAAGTGGAGCCGCGTACAGGCAAGCTGCCGCTTTCGGGAACGGACAGAGAGGCCAATATCCGCTTTCTTCAGAACCAGCTGGACAGGATGGCAGCCCAAAAACAACCCTTGCCTGCTGCGTGGGTATGCGCCAACGACGAGATTGCTTTGGCTGCTTTGGAGGTGTTGGAGAAGCGGGGGATCCGGGTTCCGGAGGAGGTGTCCGTTACCGGGTTTGATGATATCGGGGAGAGCCGTGAGGGCCGGGTTCCGTTGACCACCGTTCATGTCAAAAAGGTGCAGCTGGGGGAAAGGGCGGTTGCGGCTCTTTTGGACCGTACCCGGCAGCCGGACAAACCCTTCGAGAAAATCAGCTTGGCCTGTGAGCTGATCATTCGCAGCTCCACTGCCGGGCAAGCATAATGTAAATCCCGTTTGCCATGCGAAGGTAACATACAGGACGTATGTTTCATCCAACCTGTTGGGCACAATCCGTGTTGGCCCCGAGAATTTCAGCGGTATCCTGATTGCCGATATAGAGGCAACGTGCTGATTGCTAGAGTATATGAAAAGACATAGATAGACCGGAAACAGGCGCGAGCCGGGTTCCGGTTTTTTATTTGGCCACGAATAGGAATGTATGTTCTTACAGGAAACATCTTAAATTCCTGCATATCAAACTGAAAAAACCGCATACTAAAAATTTTGGGGGTATGATAGTCTTAAATCACGGAAGGGGAATAGCATGAAGCCCAGTACAGGCGAGATTCTCCGGAAGCAAGCTTGATTATATAAGGGGAGGCTAAATACAAATGGCACTTACCAAAAAAGCGTTAGCAGTATCCGTTTCGGGAGCAATGGCGATATCTCTGGTTCTGACCGCTTGCGGCGGGGATAAATCCTCCGGCTCGGACGCAAGCCCGGCGGCATCCGCAGGAGCGACAACAGCGGCCAGCACGGCACCGAAGAAGAATGTGAGCTTCACCATCGGCTACGCCACCGGCGATCCTGCATCCAAACAAGCCATGGCAGACGCTGTAGCGGCGTTCACCAAAGCGAATCCCAATATCAAAATTACCGACCTGTCGGAAGGCGGCATGGCTTCTTACCTGGATTGGCTGAAGACCAAGGATGCCGTCGGCGAATTCCCGGATCTGGTGGAGATGCGCGATACCCAGTTGTTCTCCGAAGCAGGCAAAATCGCCGAGCTTCCAGCCGAATGGCTGAGCCTGTTCTCCGATGCACCGAAGCTGAACGGCAAGAACTGGACGGCGCCTATCGCAGGCACCGCACCCCAAGGCATTATCTACAGCAAGAAGGCGTATGCTGACGCCGGAGTGACTGCAGAGCCCAAAACCTACGATGAGTTCCTGGCTATCCAAGAGAAGCTGAAGGCCAAGGGAATCACACCGATCACCTTCGGCGGCAAGGATATTTTCCACTGGGGCTTCTGGATTAATAAATTCTTCATGGATGGTATGCTGGCGGATGATCCCAACTGGAACTCCAAACGGACCAAGGGCCAAGCGAGCTTTACGGATCCTGCTCCGCTCCAAGCCATGCAGGACTTCACGGAATTGTTCACCAAGGGGTATGTGGAAAAAGGCTTCCTGAGCACCGCCGACAATCAGACGGCTTCCATGCTGGTTACAGGCAAAGCCGCCCAGCTGTTCTCCGGACCCTGGATGTTCTCCCAAATCAGCCAGGCTGATCCCAAGTTCGACTATGGCTGGTACCCGGTGCCGGACCGCAAGGGCAGAGTGATTGTCAACGGTCTGAACACCCTGCAGGGCTGGTCCATCTCCACCAAGGCCAATGGCGATGCCGACAAAAAAGCGGCGATTACAGAATTTGTGAAGTTCTTCTTTTCCAAGGACCAATACACCAAATATATGAAGTCTGTCAACGGCATTCCGACCACCAAGGAAGCGATTACCTATGAGGCCGTTCCGCAAATGCAGCGGGTGCTGGAAGTCATGAACGACAGCAAAACCATCAAGAGCCTGCAGATTAACTCCTTCTGGGGAGAAAATCAAATGCCTCCGCAATGGCGTAACTGGTTCTACAAGATGGCTCAGGAATGGCTGACCAAAGGCGACTTCAGCGTGGAATACATGAAGAAGGCCGATGCCGAGTGGGATGCCAATATTAAGGCGAACGCAGCGGGAAAATAAGATGAACAGGGAATGGGGCAACCTTCCCGGCAAATCCGGGCAAGGCGGCCCCTTCCTTAAATAGCTGTTCTTAGGAGTGAGAGTATGGCAAATACAGAGACCATTCAAGCTGCAACAACCAGGGCGGTGTCCAAAAAGAAAAAGTGGCCTGCTTTCTCAATATTGTTCATTCTGCCTTCATTTATCTTGTATACCTTGTTCGTGATTTATCCGACCTTAAACAGCTTTAATTTGAGCTTCACCAACTGGGATGGGGTCAGCGACACCATTCATTACATCGGTTTTGATAATTTTGTGGAAATGTTCCACAGTGAGCGTGTCTATAATGCTTTGAAAAATACATTGATTATCTCCATCTCCCTGGTGGTGCTGGAGAATATTCTGGCCATTATGCTGGCGATGCTGGTGGATCAGGTAAAGTGGTTCAAGAATCTCTTCCGCAGTATTTTCTATTTCCCGGTGCTGCTGAGCGGCATTGTAATGGGTTTTGTATGGGCCATTATTTTTAACTACAACTTCGGCGTCATCAATCAGCTTCTGGAGCGGATCGGGCTGGATAGTCTGAAGGTGGACTGGCTGGGGAGCCCTAAATATGCCCTGTTGGCCATTATTATCACTACCGTCTGGAAGGGCGCCGGATATTATATGATTATTTATCTGGCCGGTCTTCAGGGTATCCCCCCTGAGCTTCATGAGGCAGCGGCCATTGACGGAGCCAACCGTTGGCAGCAATTCCGGCACGTAACCTTCCCTTTGCTGGCAGGGGCTATGACAGTATCCGTGATGCTTTCGATGATCAGCGCTTTGAAAATCTTCGACCAGATTGCCGTTATGACCGACGGGGGTCCGGGGTTTGCCACGGAAACTCTCACGTATATCGTGTACAAGGTTGGCTTCGGCGAGCTGCGGCAGGGCTACGGCACTGCATTGTCTCTGGTATTATTCGTCCTGATTCTCGTCGTATCCTTAATTCAGGCCAAGTTGCTGCGGCAGCGGGAGGTGCAAATGTAAGATGAACAAATCTAAGAAATGGATCGATATCGCATTATTGGTTTTAGCCATCTTATTGGGCATCTTCTTCTTCTTCCCGGTATACTTCAGCCTGATTTCGGCCTTTAAATCCAATGGTGAAATTTTGCGGGATGCCATTGCTCTGCCGTCAAGCTTCTATCTGGAAAGTTTCAAATACTTGCTTACGGAGACAGATTTTCCAAGAGCTATGTTAAACAGTCTAATATTAACGGTTGTGTCCATTGCCTTCATGATTTTGCTCATTCCTATGGCGGCGTATGCCATTGAACGGACCAAACGAAAGTGGAGCAATGCGGTGTATGTGTATTACCTGGCAGGTATGATGATTCCATTCCAGGTATATATGATTCCCCTCTTTAAGGAAATGCGTACATTGGGGCTGTATGGAACCTTAACCGCCCCGATTCTGATTTATATTTCCGGCTCGGTGGGGATGGGCGTGCTGCTCTTCACCAGCTTCATCAAGGGTATTCCGGCGGAAATTGAGGAGGCGGCAGCCATCGACGGCTGCTCCCGGTTCCGGATTTTCTGGCAAATTGTGTTCCCGCTGTTGGGTCCCTGTACGGCAAGTATGGTGGTGCTGCAGGGTCTTGGAATCTGGAACGACTTCCTGATGCCCAGCCTGATCCTCCATTCGGACAAACGGACCATGATTGTGGAAATCTTCAAATTTGTCGGCGAGCTGGCCTCCCAGTGGGATATGGTGTTCGCCGGAACCACAATGTCCATTATTCCGGTGCTGATCGTCTTTATTGCCTTGCAGAAGTATTTTGTCAAAGGAATTGCCGCAGGCGCCACAAAAGGGTAAACCCATTCATAAGCCGCTTCTGGAGTGTTCAGGGGCGGTTTTTACCCCATTTCGGATGAAAAATCGGGGTGATCGTTAAAAAAACCATCCTGAAGGGGCTCGGCCTTGAAGGTAGAATAGGTTGGAAGTTTATGTCCAGAGAGAGAGGAACCAATCCGATGAACAAAGTGGTTGTGTATGAGGCTCCCAAGGGAGCGGTTGGCCGGGAGGATTTCGCCGTGCGTGTCCGGGTGCCCGGAGGAGAATGGCAGGACGTATTCGTGTATGAAGTGAAGGTGGATATGCATGAGGTGCGGCGCGCTTCCATGGTTTATTTTGATATGTCGGGAACCGTGGAGGTAGAGGTGGAAGGTTTGTTGGAGCCTGTGGAGCAGGCGATGATCCGGCCGCTGTCTGTCGGGATAGTGTACCGCAGGGAGGGGAACCGGATTAGCTTCAGTCTGGACCGTCCGCGGAAGCTGTCCATTGAGGTGAACGGCCAACGTTTCTCCAATCTGCATCTGTTTGCCAATCCGCTGGAAACGGATGTGCCCGACCCGGAAGCGGATCACGTGCTGTTTTTGAAGCCCGCCATCCACCGGACGGAGGATATTTACCGTTTGGCCCAAACCCCCAAAGGGCCAGACGGCAAAACGCCGGATACACTGTATTTCGGACCCGGCTTCCATTGGCTGGAGGAGGGGATTCTGCGTATCCCCTCCGGTACCACCGTCTATGTGGCGGGCGGAGCCGTTGTGGCAGGCTCCTTTGTTTGCGAGCGGGTGGAGGATGTGGTGATCCGCGGCAGAGGGGTGCTGTATCTGGGGGATTATCACCGGTTTTCGGCGCTGCGGGGTGTCCGCATTGTGTTCTCCCGGAATATTGAAGTGGAGGGCATCATTGCTGTTGATCCTCCACATTACAGCATTTATCTGGGGAAATCGGAGCATGTCCGCATCCGCAACTTCAAATCCTTCAGCACCCGCGGCTGGTCCGACGGCATCGATATGATGGCCTGTTCCCACATTGAGATTGACGATGTTTTCCTGCGAACCTCGGATGATTGCATCGCCATTTACGGGACACGCTGGGATTATGTGGGGGACACCCGGCATGTGACGGTGCGTAATTCGGTGTTTTGGGCGGATGTGGCCCACCCGTTAATGATTGGCACTCATGGGGACCATCACCGTGACGGGGATACCATCGAGGATGTGCTGTTTGAGAATATCGACATTCTGGAGCATCATGAGCCCCAGCTTAATTATATGGGCGTTATGGCCATCAATGCCGGGGACAAAAACACGGTGCGCAAGGTGGTTTACCGGAATATACGGGTGGAGGATTTTGAGCTGGGGCGGCTTGTGGACATCCGGGTGATCTGGAATAAGGATTATAATCCCGTGCCGGGCAGACGGATCGAGGATATCCGGTTTGAAGGAATTGAATATAACGGCGCTAACCGGAACCCCAGTCAGATATTCGGATTTGACGGGGAACGGACGGTGTCGGGAGTCCGGTTCTCCGGGCTGCGTATCAATGGTGCAGAAATTCTGGACCCGGTGCAGGGGAAATTCGAGATGAATGGTTATACTGCGGACGTAACGTTCCACCCGCTGGAGGGGGAGGGGACCGATAGCTGAACGAGAATAAACGAGGGACAGAAGGACGGGCACTGTGCGAGGAAAAGGTCCAGAAGGCTGACCGTGGATAAACGCGGATATAAGGTCGGTCACTAATTCGCCGGACGGTCAGCTCTGAATGACGTTGGGGCTAACGACGTCGTGACCACCTCGATCGCCTGCCTTGCGAACGGAATTGACGGTTACGTGGCAATTATAGAACATTCCGCTGCCTTTAGCGGAAGCAAATTTCCGTTATCTGGCACAGCGCCACTGTGGGTGATACATTAGCGGAAGCGGATTTCCGCTATCCGGGGTATTTGCTCCGGCAGTTGGGAAAGGCAGCAGCAATAGCGGAAAATCGGTTCCGCAATTCGCTATGTTGATGCTGGTAGAAGGACAATAACGGAAAAAGCATTCCGTTATTGTCGCTGCTCTACTAGTGGTGGTGGAAATGTCTGGTGGATGGAGCCGCGTAACGCTAACTGAGCATTGTAGCTCCAACTGGTGCGCTGTGTACCTGCTTTTAAACTAATATGATGGTGTGTATTTGGGATAGCGGAAGACCCCCTTCCGTTATTCGCGGAAATACCGGCTTAACTAGCAAATGTTGACGCTTACATGGCCAGGGGGCGGGGGCGGCAAGGTTCGATAAGGTGCAGCAAGGGAAGCAAGGTGCAACAGACGGAAGCATAGATGCTTATGTTTGTTCAAAAGGTGCCAGGTTCCGCCACCGTTCGCCACCGCTCCACCACCGGACAACACCCCGGTTGGGCTTTCACCCGCCAACCTGCTATGATAGAGCAAGCATAAGGACTTACCACTCACCTGCTGGGGAGGGGCTCACGTTGAATACACTCCGGTTTTCCCGGTTGCGCAAAAGCATTTTCGCCAAATTTGCCTTTTCCTTTATTTCCGTCGGCCTGATTCCACTGTTGGTGCTCAGCTTCTTCGCATTGAACACCTTCGGCAATTACATGGAGCGGTACTCCATCAACAGCTTCGAGCAGATGGTCCTATACGCCGGCAAAAACGTAGATGACTTCTACACCAAATACAACAATATCTCCAAGCTGATGTATACCTTCGGCCAGCAGGGCAGCTACGGCCAATTCGGCAGACTGCTGGCGGAGCAAAGCACCCCTAAGGAGTACCAGCTGACGGCGACCGTGGATGATTTCCTGCATACGGTGGTAGCCACCGATGTTCACATCCGCAGCGCCGCGTTTGTGTTTCCGGACGGCAGCTACCAGGATGTCAGCCGGGACGGGAGCCGCATCGACTTCCGCTCCCAGTTCCCGCCTCCTGACTGGGGAGGGGCGCTGGCGCGTAACCCCAAGCAGCTGATGATGTTTCCCACCCATCAGCAGGACTATTATCCGGGCTCCGGCACCCAGGTGCTGACCTTTGCGCGGAACCTTATTGATGTGGTAGGCAGCCCCGGGCTGGACGGGAATGTGGTGGGCAGCCTGTATGTGGACATCTCCTTAAGCGCATTCGATGAGATCTTCCAATACCTGACCATCAGCCAGAAGGACGGTATGTACGTGATGGATGAGTCCGGGCGTATCCTCTACAGCAACAAACATGAGGCTATTGGGCAGATGTTCCAGCCTGTAGCCGACTCCGAGGAATACCACTATGTGGAACATCTGATGCCGAATTCCGCCTGGAGTGTGGTGGGGGAGGTCAACAAGGATGAGCTGTTCGGCCGGATCAACGCCATCAAAAGCACCATCGCCATCGTGATCGGTCTTTGTATTCTTTCGCTGGTGATTGTGGCCGTGTGGTTCTCCAACAACCTGTCCAATCCCATCCGGACCATTATCCGCCATATGGCGCGGGTGGAGTCCGGCAATTTTGACACCCAGGTACAGGTGAGATCCGCTGACGAAATCGGGATGCTGGCCAGAGGCTTCAACAAAATGACAGACCGCCTTCAAAGCTACATCGACGAGGTGTATGTGGCCCAGATCAAGCAGAAGCAGGCGGAGCTAACTGCTCTCAAAAGCCAGATCCGCCCCCATTATTTGTATAACACCCTGGAAGTGATCCGGATGAGTGCAGTGGCCAATGATGACGAGGAAGTGGGTGATATGATCATCGCCTTATCCCGCCAGCTGAAATATGTGCTGGATTACGGGGAAGAAACGGTCACCCTCCTGGAGGAAAAAACCAACATCGAACAGTATTACCGGCTCATGGAGCTGCGCTACGGCGAGCATCGTCTGGCCATGGACATGCGCATCGACGGGGAGATGCTGGGCTGCCTGCTGCCCAAGCTGACTCTCCAGCCCCTGGTGGAGAACGCCATCTACCACGGCATCATGCCCAAAACCGGCAAAGGCACCATCCGCATTACCGCAGAAGCAGAGGAGGACCGGCTGGTCATTACCGTGGACGACGACGGCACCGGCATGCCGGAGGAGCGGCTGGAGCGCCTCCGGGAGAAGCTCAAGGGCAAAGCCCCGGCAGAGCCGAGCGGAGGCGGCGGAATTGGCGTCAAAAACGTACACGACCGGATAACCGCTCTTTATGGGCCGGAGTACGGGATCAAAATAAACAGCACACCCAATATCGGCACATCCGTGCGGGTGATTCTACCCTATCAGAAGGAGGCGGCGGACAGTGATAACGGCACTGCTGGCGGATGACGAACCGATTATTATCAAGGGACTGAAGAAGCTGATCCCCTGGGAGCAGCATGGCATACAGGTGATCGGGGAGGCCTATACCGGGCGCGGTCTTCTGGAGCTGATGGAAAAAGCGGAGCCGGACCTGATTATCACCGATATCAGCATGCCGGACGGCACCGGAATCGATGTGCTGAAGGAAATCGGCCGCCGCGGGCTGAAGACCAAAGTCATTTTTATCAGCGCTTACCAGGAATTCTCCTATGCCAAGGACGCTCTGGCTTTGGGGGCCGTGGACTATCTTGTGAAGCCCATTGAGAAGGGGCTGCTGCAGGCAGCGGTGGAGCGGGCTGTGGCTGCCTTGGAAGAGGAATCGGAGGGACAGCGGTTTAAGAGCAAGCTGGCGGTCTACGAGCATAAGGACCGGAAAACCCGGCTGGAGGAGCTGTTTGACCGCCTCTTGGACGGGGATATCCGCAAGGAGGAGGCCGAGGAGGAGCTGCGGATGCTGGATGCAGGCTGCATTCATGAAAGCTTCACCGTGCTTCTGCTGGAGTCGGAGCTGCCTGCGGAGGATACCCGCTGGGGCGAGCATGAGAAAAGGCTGCTGCTTTTTGCTGTGGGCAACATGGCGGAGGAGCTGCTGCGGCGGGAGCTGGCAGGGATCGTTCTCCGCAAGGGCGACCGGCTATGCGCTGTCATCAACCATCCTTCCCGACTGAAGCTGACGGCCCTTGCCCAGGACATGGTCCGCAGCGCGGCCAGCTACCTCAAGGTGAATTTGTCCGTAGGAATTGGCCGGGAGCACACAGGACTGGAGGGAATCAAGGCTTCTTACCGGACTGCTGCAGAGGTGCTGACCCGGATTTATTTCGCCGGCGGCGGGGGAGGAGCGGTGCTGTGGGACCGGGAGGAGGACGGTGAATCCAACGGCGTTTCCGAACGGGAGATGACCGATGCCCGTCAGGAAACCCTCCAGGCGTTTCTGGCCCGGGATCCGGAGCGGATGGAAACAGGGCTTGGCCTCCTGTTCGAGCGGATGGAGCGGTATGCCGGGGGCAGCAAGGACAAGGCGGTGATGGCCGGGTATGCGACGGTGGTAGAGTGGGCGGAGGGCTTGGCAGGCTTCGGCGTTTCCCTGGAGCAGGGGGAGCCGGAGATGCAGCAGCATCTGAATACCATGCGAAGTACCCGCCGGTATGATGGGCTGAAGGACTATGTCCGGAATGTTGCGGGGCAGATTTTCCGGCGGATGGAATCAGGAAGCGGCGGTAAGGAGGCCCAGCAGCTGGTTACCGTAAAGGCCTATATCGAAAACCATTATATGGATAACATTACGCTGGAGGGAGCAGCATCCAAAATATACATGAACCCCTATTACTTCAGCAGCTTCTTCAAAAAGCATACCCAGATGAATTTCAAGCAGTATCTGACGGAAATCCGGATGAAGGAAGCGGTGAGGCTTCTACTCCAAACGGACCTGATGGTCTACGAAATCGCCGAGCGGGTCGGCTACAACAATTCCAGGCAGTTCAGCGACATGTTCAAGAAACACTTCGGCAAGCTGCCCCAGGAATACAAGGCCCAAGGCACGCCTAAAGGCTGACCTTAAGACAACTACGGAGACAACGCTAAAGGGGGAGGCTGCCTGCTCACGTCTCTCCCAAACTCTCTATCCATCTGGTGGAATCCCCATGCGGATGGTATAATTTTCCTATGAACTGTCAAAAGGGGGATGGGTATGCGGCTGTTGAAGCGTTATAGAGATACCGTGTTCACGCGGCTGATTCTTTCTTACACAATCTTTACCCTGATTCTGGTGGGGGTAGCAGGAGGATATTTGTATTCCCGTGCCAACCGTCTGATGCTGGAGGAAATTGCCAAGGAAAGCGATAACCGGCTGCAGGCGGTTCAGAAATATGCTGAGGAGACGCTGCTTCGTCAGTACGAGGAGAGTGTGGAGAATAAGGCTAAGTCTACTTACTATTTTAACGGCAAGTCAGATTTGAGCTTCTTTCTGGAAAATGGATGGGAGAGTAACCTGTACCGGATTTCCCAATTCCGTGAGGAGCTGATGTTCCAGAAGGAGTCTTTGGAAGGAGCAGCGGCTGTAACCGCTTTTTTCAGCAACCGGGATTATGCGGTGGACAACAACAATTTCTATATGACGGCAGGAAATTCTGCCGACAAGGAGTTTTTGAACCGGGTAGCGGAGCAGCCGGCGGGCCAATGGTTCGGCAGAGTGCTCAGCGATGGTAAGGAAGTATTGACCTATGTGGCCAAGCTTCCGTATTACAGTATCAATGAGCCGGCCAGAGGATATTTATTCATTGATGTGGATCGGAATTACGTGTATAACGCGGTTGCCCGGATCATGAATGCCTCCGGCAGGCTGTATATTCTCGGTCCCGGCGGGGTCCCGGTTTTTAACAGTGTTGATTCCCCGGAGGATCAGCTGGCGATGGTCCGTACGGCTATGCAGGCCGGTACTCCTGTTAACGAATTTTCCAGCGGGCAAGACCGTTATGTGCTGGCGCAGCTCAAAAGCCCGGAGAATGACTGGACATATGTCATGATCCGGCCCTTAAACGCTTTTGCCCTATCCACCAAGGCCTTCCAAACCCAGCTGTTTGCCTGCGGGCTGGCGGTGCTGGTTTTCGGCTTTATTATCTCTTATTTTATGTCCCGGCAGCTCTACACTCCCATGAAGGGATTGATCCAGTACATCCGCGGTGTTTACCAGCATGCCGGTCCGGGCCAGGGAAATCAGGGGTGGGTAAATGAATACGCATACATTGGGAGCGCACTGAAGAATATGGACGAGAAAATCGGGCTGCTAGAGGCCAAATCCAAACGCAGCGAGCTGCGCAACCTGGTGCTTGGCGCTCCCATGGGGCTGGAGCAGATGGATATGCTCCCTACCGGCTACAGCTATTGCTCAAGTTACATACGTTTGCTTGCGGGTGGATCCGGTCTGCTTCAGGAATATTACGATCAGTTGGAGCACCACATCCCCGGAATCTTCATTACCCTGAACCAGTCGGAGGCCGCCATAATTTATTACACCCGGGAGAATGCGGTGGAGCAGGATCTGTTGATCATGCAGGAGCTGAAGCAGCTGCAGAGGGAGGTTATGGCCGAAATCCGCTTCGGTGGCGCAACGGGAAGCTGGGCGGAATCTGTGGAGAATATCCCGCTGTCCTTTCAGGCAGCCCGGATGGCCTACCGGTATTGCTTTTTCTATGGAACCGAAGCGATTATCCGGTATACCTCCCTGCAATCCTTCACTCCCAAGCCGCTGATGTTTTCCTTCGAGCAGTACCAGCACATTCTGAAGGCCGGGGATATTCCCGGCACCAACCGGTTTATCGGCAGCTTCGCGGAGGTGCTGAAGCAGAGCATGCAGCTGGAAACCGTAGAGCTGGCGCTGCTGCAGATTTCCTCGGCGATTTATCAGGTGGTGATCGAATTGGAGCTTCAGCTTCTTATTCCTCCGTCCAATCTGTTTGACGAGCTGAAGAAGGATACCCTGGATGAGACTCTGGACAACATCCGCAGCCTTTCCGTGCAAATTGCCGCCCATGTGAAGGAATCCGGGAATCAGGCCCATGCGGAGGTGGTACAAAAGCTGAAGGCCTATATCGATGAACATCTGGAGGATAATCTGTCCCTGAACATCTTGTCCGAGGTGGCCAATCTTGCTCCCGCGTATGTTTCCACCCTTTTCGGCGAGGTGATGAAGGAGTCCTTCACCGATTATGTGACCCGGGTCCGGCTGGATAAGGCCACTCTTATGCTGCGGGAGAACACGGATCTGTCCGTTACCGAAATCGCCAGTCAAGTGGGCTACAAGAATGTGCAGTATTTCCACAACAAGTTTAAGCAAAAATACGGGGTGACCCCTGTCCAATACCGCCATGCCATGAAATCATAGGCTTAATACTCTACTGCGGCCTGAAATTAAAAGAAATTGCAAGCCCGATTAAAAGAAAACGCAATGATTTGAATGGTTTTGCAATTGAAAAAACGCTTTCATGTTTGTATATTTATGAGCGAGGAGTGGAGGCAGCAGAAACAATACGAGAGGTTGAAAGGAGAATGAACGCATGAACCCGGAGCATGCACCAGGTACAGGCAGCATCGAAGGGACCGCAAGCAGGAAAACAACCCCGAAAACAGGAGGTGTTTGGACACAATACGTACGGAACAGATATCTGTTCCTGATGTTGTTTCCCGTCCTGATCTGGTATGGGGTGTTCGCTTACGGTCCCATGTACGGCATCCAACTGGCATTTAAGGATTATATGATCCGAGACGGCATTTGGGCTAGCCCTTGGGTTGGATTGAAGCACTTTGAATATTTGTTTTCCCTGTCCCCGGATTTCTGGCATATTATTGGAAATACGCTGATCATCAGCGCCTACCACATTATCTTCGGCTTTCCTGCGCCTATTATACTGGCGCTTCTGCTGAACGAAATCCGTTTTCCCCTGTCCAAAAAAATCGCCCAAACGATCTCCTACCTGCCCCACTTTTTATCGTGGATCGTCATCGGCGGTATCCTGATCTCTCTGTTGTCCCCCGGGACAGGCGTCATTAATTATTTCATCAAGATGCTTGGTTTTGATCCCATCTACTTCCTGGGGCAGGAGAAATACTTCCGTTTTACCCTGGTTACCTCGGCCATCTGGAAGGAAGTGGGCTGGGGCACCATTATCTATCTGGCAGCCTTGGCGGGCGTGGATTCCCAGCTGTATGAGGCGGCCGTATTGGATGGGGCCAACCGCTGGAAGCAAACCCTGCATGTCACCATTCCCGCTTTGCTGCCTACCATCGCCATCCTTCTGATTATGCGGGTGGGAGGCATTCTTGACGCGGGCTTCGATCAGATTTATACCCTGTATTCGCCGGCGGTTTACGGTGTTGCCGATGTGTTGGATACGTATGTATACCGGGTGGGTCTCCAGGGCATGCAGTTCGGCATGACCACAGCCGTGGGCCTGTTCAAGAATATCATCGGACTGGCACTGGTTCTGTCCACTAATTACATCGTCAAGAAAATGGGACAGGAAGGGCTTCTGTGATGCGCAGAAGGGTGTGGATGCGATGAAAATGTCAGCAGGAGAAAAGGTATTCCAGGTTTTTCTGATTCTATTCTTTACCATCCTGAGTGTGGCGATGATTTATCCGTTTTTGCATGTGCTCTCCATCTCCTTAAGCACCGCCAAGGAAGCGCTGCGGCCGGGTTTGCATTTTTTCCCCCATGAAATCTCGTTATTCGCCTGGAAGAAGGTCTTTACCACCAATACGGTGTGGCTGGCCTTCGGCAATACGGTTTTCCGGACGGTGATGGGTACGTTCTTATCCCTGATCGCCATGTCCTTGGCCGCTTATCCGCTCTCCCGGAAATACTTACCGCACCGCAGCTTTTATATGACGTTCATTATCATCACCATGTTTTTCAGCGGGGGGCTGATTCCCAGCTACCTCTTGATCAAGTCCCTGGGACTGGTTGATTCCCGCTGGGTTCTCATCATTCCCGGCTTGATCAGCACCTATTCCATGTTTATTCTCCGCAATTTCTATATGGGGATCCCGTCGGAGCTGGAGGATTCGGCCAAAATGGACGGGGCCAACGATATCCGCATTTTGTTCAGTGTCATCATTCCTCTCTCCAAACCGGTGTTGGCCACCCTGGCCCTCTGGTCTGCAGTGGGACACTGGAATGCCTGGTTCGACGCGCTGATCTATCTGCAGGACCCGGACAAGATTGTGCTGCAAACCTACCTTAGACGGCTGGTTATTACTGCTGAGGGGGATCCGATTCTGCCTCTGCGCACACCGGATATGGAGCCGGAAACGGTCAAAGCGGCGGTTATCATGTTTACGGCCTTGCCGATTCTGATCCTGTATCCATTCCTGCAGCGTTATTTTGTCAAGGGTGTTATGGTGGGATCACTTAAGGGGTAAAGAGACCGGTTTAAGCGGCGCGTTCCAGTGGGCGCCCGTCTAAATAATACTCGCATTCAAAACGGGAGGAATAAACACAATGGGTCAAAGAAAAAAAGCTGCTGTTGCCGCTACGGCGGTGCTGCTGTCAGTATCCCTCATGGCAGGCTGCAGCGGGGATAAAAATTCAACCGCTTCCTCAGCCCCCGGCTCCACGGCCAAAAGCGAGAAGCCCATCGAGATCGTTATTGCCAACAACTACAATGCTCCGGAGACAGACGACAACTATGTCCAGAAGAAGCTGGAGGAAAAGCTGAATATCAAGATCAAAAATGTAAAATACGAACGCAGCAGCTGGCGGGAGAAGTTCAGCGTCCTGTTAGCCTCCGGCGATGTGCCCGATCTGTTCCCGGTGGACGTTACCGAAACGGATATGGTGCAATGGGCGGACCAGGGAATTATCGCTCCTGTGCCGGTGGAGGATATTAAGCAGTATATGCCCAATTACGTGAAGGCCTTGGATGCAGTTGACAATACCGCTTGGGAAATCGGATTGTATAAGGGACAGAACTACGGCGTGCCCCGGGTGTATCTGGGCGGGTTGAACGGCTTCCTGCCGGCTTACAACGAGCAATGGCTGAAGAAAGTCGGTTATACCTCCACACCCAAAACCTTGGCTGAAGTGGAGGATGTGCTGAACAAGTTTGTCAACAATGATCCCGACGGCAACGGCAAGAAGGACACCTACGGTCTGGGCGGCAGAGGAAAGCTGACCAATCAGCTGTTCCCCAGCATCTTTGCAGCCCATAATGTGGCTCCTTACCAGTTCCGGCTGGGAGCTGACGGCAAGGCGGAGTATGGCGGCGTGTCCGAAAGCGCCCGCGCTGCTCTGAAGCTGCTGGCTAAATGGTACAAGGCCGGATATATCGATCCCGAATTCATTACCTCGGATAATAACGAGAACAACGTGAAGGTGGCCAACCAGAAGATCGGAATGCTGGACAACGTTCAACCCGGCAACACGTACATGGAATCCGGTTACATCGGCAAGGCGGCTTACGAAAAGGGACTTAGCTTCATTCCCGGCTCCATTGTTTCCACTGACGGCCAGCTCCATGCTGTAGCCTACGGTGCCCGCCAGGCGCCAATCCTGATCGGAGCGGACGCGGTGAAGGACAAGGCCAAGCTGGCCAAGATCCTGCAATTGCTTGAATATGTATCCACAACCGATGAAGGATGGCTGCTGACCCAATACGGAGAGGAAGGCAATACCTATACCAAGGATCCGCAAACCAATTTGGTTACAGCCAGTACAGACCCTAACAAGGCAGGCAACAAGGTAGGCGCCTCCGGCTTCTACAATATGCTGGGCGGTGTGGACCGGTCCAAGACCAAGTTTAATACCAAGCCTGTGTATGATGAATTGGCCAAGAAATATTACACCGATCCCGGCATTAAGCTGATCACCGATTTGATCGGGCCTACTTCCTTAACCAGCAAGCCGAAATACTGGACTAATCTTCAGACGCTTCAGGACAGCTATTTCATTAAAGCGATTCTGGGTGAAGTCAATACGGACGGCGATTTCGATACCTACAAGGCCAACTGGCTGAAATCCGGCGGCCAAGAGGTAACCAATGAAGTAACCAAGGTATACGAGGACCGTAAGAAAAAATAACGACAGGGCAGACAGAGGACTGGAGCAGAGTGTTGGTGTTCCGGTCCTTCCTGTATAATCTGATGCCAATAGAAAGGACAGGATGTGCACCATGAAAGGGCAGTTGAAGGTATATCCGGCTCCGGCGGAGGCTACGGCCAATTCCGATTATGCGGTTCGGGTCAGAGTGCCGGATGGGGAATGGCAGGAGTTGTTTACGTATGAGGTCCTGGTGGATATGCATCAGGTGCGGAAATCCAGTATGGTCACCTTTGATTTCGAGGGGACCGTGGAGATGGAGGTGGTGTGCAGGCGGGCGGGGCTCCGGAGAGTGGAGGTTAGGCCAAAGGCATTGGGAATTGTTCCCCGGGTGGAGGGAAACCGGATTTTATTCCGGCTGGACCGCCCCTGCAAGCTGAGTGTGGAAGCGGACGGCGACAGGTTCCACAATCTCCATGTATTTGCCAATGGTATGGAGATGGATGCGCCTCAGCCTGGGGATGCAGGTGTTGTAACCATTGCGCCTGGTGTCCACAACAGTTCCGATCTCATTGAGAGATTGGGAGTAACGGGGAGCAGCGGTGGGGAACCTGCTGTCCTTTACTTCGGGCCGGGCTTCCACCGGCTGGAGGATGGTCTTCTGCCCATCCCCTCCGGCAAGACGGTGTATCTGGCGGGAGGCGCCATGGTTGTAGGGTCCATGCTGTGCGACCATGTGGAGGATGTCACCATTCGGGGACGGGGAATCATCTTCTTGCGGGATATCGCTAAAACCACCTATTGGCGGAGTGTGCAGATCGATTTTTCCCGAAATATTAGAGTGGAGGATATTATATCAGTTGATCCTCCCCATTACAGCATCCATCTGGGGCAGTCAGAGCAGGTGTATATCCGCAATTTCAAATCCTTCAGCACCCGGGGGTGGTGTGACGGCATTGATATGATGTCCTGCAGGGATATCCATATTGAGGATGTGTTCCTGCGGACCTCGGATGACTGCATTGCCATCTACGGCAGCAGAGGAAAGTTCAAGGGAGATACGCGGTCCATTACAGTCCGCAATTCCATCCTGTGGGCGGATGTGGCCCATCCGGTGAATATCGGGTGCCACGGCGATCATGGCGGCAATGGAGACATCATTGCGGACATTCATTTTGACCAGATTGATATTCTCGAGCATCATGAGCCGCAAGACGGGTATTGGGGCTGTATGTCCATTAATGTAGGGGATAAGAATACCGTCCGTGACGTCAGCTTCCGCAATATCCGGGTGGAGCCCTTCGAGCTGGGCCGTCTGATCGATATCCGGGTGCTGCAGAATGAAAAGTATAATCCCCATCCCGGCCAGGCGGTCCGGAATATCGAATTTGACAACGTCAGCTTCGAAGGAGAGTGCCCCCATCCTTCGGTCATCCAAGGCTATGACGAAAGCCGCACGGTGGAAGGTATTATGTTCCGCAACCTGCGGATTCAAGGGCAGATTGTCCTTACACCGGAAGCAGGCAGCATCGTTATCGGCCAGCATGTGCATCATATTCGATTTGAAGAATAAGTAGGGAGGTTTGTGATGAATAACAAGCAGCATATGCGATTTAAAAGGCTTTGGAGTCTGCTGCTGACGGTAACGCTGGTAGCAGCATATTTGCCCTTTGGACAGCAGAAGGCGGAGGCGGCAGACGCTGCCCCTGCCGGCTCGGCTAAGGTGGTGATTACCACTGTCACCTCGGAGGAGGGGTTCACCCATCCCGGTATCGGCCTGACCAAGGACATCCTGGAGAATGCAAGGGTGCAGGTGATGGCCAAACAAGAGCCGTGGTATACCTATTATGTGACCATGAGCCAATCCGCTTACGCCGCAAGCACCTTCTCCGCCAATATATTCGGCAGCACCAATGCGGATGGTACGGATAATCCGAAGAAACGTAATGTCAACAGCAAAGGCGAGTTTGTAGCCGACGGATTGAGAGCGTATACACAAGCATTAATGTATGTTTTTACCGGGGAGGAAGCCTACCGGGCCAATGCCATGCGGATCATCCGCTTATGGTCCCAGATGGACCCAACCCAATATTCCTATTTCACCGACTCCCATATCCACATGGGGGTACCCCTGAACCGGATGGTTACCGCAGCCGAAATTCTCCGTTATTCCGGGGCTCCGGGCGAGGACCCGAAATGGGCTTGGACGGAGGAGGATACCGCCCGTTTTACCGCCAATCTGATTACGCCCATGATCGAAACCTTCTGCCATTTTAACGATAAATTTATGAACCAGCATTTGTACCCTCTGCTTGGCGCCGTTGCGGGTTACATCTTTAGTGACAATGCCGATAGATATGCAGAGGGTGTGGAGTGGTTTACGGTCAATGCTACGGCCCCCGATCAAGGACAGAATGGCGCCATTAAACGGTTATTCCGTTTGGTAACGCATAATGAGAGCACTGGAGAGCTTCTGGAAACGCCCAGAGTCCAGCATGTGGAGATGGGGCGGGACCAGGCCCACGGTGCAGGGGATCTTACTAATGCGGAAATTCTGGCCAGGCTGCTGGAGGCCCAAGAGACGAAGGTGGATCCTGAGACGGGGACCATCTCCACTGCGGCGAATGCTGTAACCGCTTACGCGTTTCTGGGCAACCGGATTTTGGCCGCTTCTGATTATTTTGCCCGGTTTATGCTGGGGCATGATACCCCGTGGACACCTGTCATCGCCCGTTATGACAATGGTGTTCCCATTGTTTATCAGATTCTGTCCGGCAATTACCGTGGCCGCATCGGCGGGAATGTGTACGGCCAATATTATTACTACAAATACAACATGGGGCTGGATATGGACAAGGAAGCTCCGTATTATGCCGATATGTTCCGGAAACGTCATATGTTCTGGTGGGAATCTCCCGATGCGGGAGCCGATTATTGGCTGTTTATTCCCCAAGCAGCAGCGCAAGAAGGTTCATCCACATTGCCGAAGTTGTCTTCCGTGGGTTTGCAGGAAATGGAGTACCGGACCGCTGTGGATTTGAATGGTGCGGAGTATGCTGCGGTCGGAACCGATGAGGACGGAGTCTCTTATGTCAGAATTCAAGCATCGGAGGAGGGCAGCCGGGTTTCGTTAGTGGCATCCGGCACAGCCTTAAAGACGGTGGCATTGAGGTTCCGCACCAACGGAACAGCCCGGTTAGAGCTGAATGGCTGGAAAGACAATGGGCTGGTGCTTCCGGATACGAAGGGAAAGTGGCAATATGCTGTTTTCAACATGAATGAATTTCAGGGTCTGGGGGATTTGATTTATCTGAAGGCAGCCGGAAACGGCACCCTGGTTGACATTGACCATATTCTCCTGGATGCCGCAGCGCAGCTGACGCCTCCGGCATTTGCGGCGGGTAAATCGGATTTGGATTTGTACGCTTATACAGGCTCACAGGCAACCCTCACCTATGATTTTTCAGCTATGGATGCGGGAGCGGGAGACCGTATACGCTATCAGATGGACAACAAACCTGAGGGAGCCATGTTCGATGAAGCTACAGGGGCCTTCTCCTGGAAGCCGGCGCAGCCTGGAAGCTATTCTCTGGTGGTCAGCGCCGGTGATGGGACCTCTGTAATCGCCAGATCAGTCACCATTACAGTGGCCAATGACCGCCAAGGAGCAGTAACAGCGGCTATTGCTCCGTATAAACCGGAGACGCATTATATTACTTCCACATTGGAATCTTTTCAAGCAGAGTATGAGAAGTCTCTCCAAATGATGCCAACAGCGGCGGATGAGGATTTTTATAGGCAGTTATCCCAATTGGACAGCGCGGTCCGGGGGCTGCGGCTGCTGACCCCGCTTATGGAAGACGGGAGTATGGATTATGTCAATATGGGAGTAACATCTACCTTCGGGACGCAAATTGCCAGTCTGGTAGACAATGCTCCCGACAGCTTTGCAGGTTATTATCTCACAGGTGACCGCAGCTTTATCATCGACTTCGGTGCGGATTATAAGGTATCCGCCGATGCGGTTAAGCTCCAGGTGAGAGCAGGATTTCCGGAACGGATCGGCGGGGCTGCTTTATATGGCTCCAATGACAAGGATAGCTGGACTCGCTTGACCCCGGGGCGTACGGTTGCGGCGGATGATATGCAGGAGCTGCAGGTGAGCGATGAACTGCGGCAGAATCAGTACCGGTTTCTGAAGCTGCATATGAATGATGGGCCTACCAGCACCATGTTTGAATTATCAGAGCTGCGGATTGTAGGCACCCGACATGAAACCCATAACAAGCTGGCGGAGGTATCTATCCATTCACCCCGAGCTGTCCAAGGCCGGGTCGTCACCGGGGATATGGTGTCTGTTTCCTTCACGTCCACCGAGCCGATTACAGATGTGCAGGTGGCGATACAAGAGAGGCAGTCGGCAGTCGTTTCTCCGGATCAGCGGACATGGACCGCGTTTGTGACGATGGATAGCACAATGGCCATGGGCAAACTCCGGTTTGCCATTCACTACAAAACGGCCGCAGGCATCTCTGCGGATACGGTGATGTTTACCACGGACAATACCTCGCTGTATTACATCAACCGGTCCGGATACCTGGATGTTTCCAAGCTGGCTTCCGTGACAGCCTCCAGCGCAGGCTACGGCAGCGGCGGCCTGCCGGCAGACAAGGTGGGTTCCCTGCTGTTTGACGGCAATACGGCAACCTTCGGCGATCTTGCCTCGGGTACCGACGCATACTACACAGTGGACTTCGGGGAAGGGGCTTCCATCCGCCTGAACAGTGTGGTCTTGATGCCAAGAGCCGGTTATGCCGCCAGGATGAACGGCGTTGTAGTGAAGGGCTCCAACGACAATGTGATCTGGACCGAGCTGACTCCGGCTGTGTCCGGAGCGGCGGACAATGCCTGGACCTATATCAGCGGGGAGCAGATCAGGGACGGTAGTGCTTACCGGTACATGAAGATTTCCAACAACGGGGCATGGAGCGGCAATATTGCGGAGGCGGAGTTGTACGGCGAATATGACATTCCGGATGTTGGCTCCAAGGTGCTGGGGCCGGAGGGCTACACCAGACTCAGCTATTATTTGTATAAACAGACGGCCGACCGGATCGTGGAGGCCTTTGGCCAACCGGGGGCAAATAAGCTGGAGCTGCTGAATGAGCTGAAGGAAGCGGAGAAGCTGTTGGTTTCCAGCAACTCGTTGCCTACAGGATCAGTAGAGAAGGTTGCGCTTGCTTCGAATATGGTAACGGCTTCGCACAAATCATGGGGCAGCTCCACAGATAACCGTGCCGCCAACGGCTGGAGGGCCTTCGACGGCGACACAACAACCTATACGGATAATGAAGGCAGCCCCAGCTGGATTGATGTGGATTTGGGAGTGGACAATGAAAAATTAGTAACCAGCTTCAAGTTTTATCCCAGACCTGGCAGGGCGGGCAAACCGGCCAATGAATATGTCAGCCGGGTTAACGGTGCGGTTCTGCAGGGTTCTACAGATGGAACATCTTATGTGAATCTCCACACCATCAGCGGCGCCAACGCATTGGAATGGTATACAGTTGCTTTAAGCGGCGGATCTCCATACCGATATCTGCGCTATTATTCGCCGTCGGGAGGCGCAAATGTTGCGGAGCTGGAATTTTATTCCGGCGTTTCTGTTGATAAAACGCTGCTGACATATTTGATTGAGAAGTCGGCCGATTTGAACATTGAGCTGTACACAGCTTCCAGTCTGCTGCACTTCCAAGCGGCTCTGGAGGCAGCGGATGAGGTGAAAAACGATAGCGGCTCCAATCAGACTAAGGTGGATCAAGCTGTTACGGAGCTGCTGTTGGCACAGGGCAATCTTGCGTACAAAGAGGGGGTGCCCTTAATCGCCCCTATTCCGGATGTGTCGGCGGATGCCGAAACCCGGATAAGCTTTACGGTCCGGACGCTGAATAATATGGCGGGTACCTTATATTCGGTGAACCCGCTTCCTGCAGGCGCCTCTTTTGATCCAGCTACAGGCCTGTTCATGTGGACCCCCTCCAAGCAGCAGGGAGGCGTATATAAGCTGGTTTTCACTGCATCGGCGGGCAGCTACTCCACTTCAGATACGGTCCATATGACCGTAAAGGGAGCACCGCACCTGGAGCCTGCTGCCAGTGCTCAGCTGACAGCAAGACAATTATTTACCTATCAGGTTACGGCATCCGATCCGTCCGGTCAGCCCTTGGTTATCCAGGCGCTGCAATTGCCGCAGGGGGCAATGTTTAATCCGGCCAACGGTACGCTGACCTGGACCCCGCAGCAGTCGGATTACGGAAGCCATACGGTTACCTTTGTCGTCAGCAACACCCACTATTCCGCCGCCCAAACCTTAAGCCTGGAGGTAGGGCTTCATCTTTACCCTGCAGGAGATTACACCCGGGGCAGCTATTATGGGTACCAAAAGGAAGCGGCGCGGATTACAGCGGAATTGGTAAAGCCTGGAGCAAATAAGCAGCAGCTGCTTGCAGAGTTGACGAAGGCGGAGGAGTCGCTGGTGCCTAACGCTTTGTCGCTGTATGCCTTCGAGGAGAATCTGGATAACTCCTTCGGAGCTGCCTCTGCAACAGGTATGGGTTCACCTGTTTATGTGGAAGGACGGCATGGACAGGCGATTCAATTGAACGCGCCGGATCAGCAGTATCTGCAGCTGCCCCAAGGGCATGCTCTGGCCGGTTATGACGAAATGACAGTGGCCTTCTGGGTGTATTGGTCATCGGGAGGCCAATGGCAGCGGATCTTCGATTTTGGCAACGGTACCACCCAATATATGTTCCTGACGCCGCAGTCGGGCAATAATACCCTGCGTTTTGCCGTGAAGAACGGAGGGGCGGAGCAGGTGGTCAATACGGATCAGCTTCCGCTTCAGCAATGGGTGCATGTGGCAGTAGCGCTGGGCGGCGGCAATGGCAGAATTTTTATTAACGGAGTGGAAAAAGCATCCGCACCCGTGACCATTAAACCGAAGGATATCAAACCGGGGCTGAATTATCTCGGAAAAAGCCAATTTGCGGCAGACCCGCTGTTTAGCGGCAAGCTTGACGAGCTTATGATTTACAACCGGGCTTTGGGATCGGACGAAATAAACCGGCTGTACCAAGGAAATGTAACATGGCGTGATGACTCTCTGCTGGAACTGCTGCTGGCGGAGGCAGTAGCGGTTGAGCCCGGGGATTATACGGAAAGCACACGGTCAGCGCTTCAGACTGCCGTGGCTGCCGGGCAAGAGCGGCTGCATGCCGCCGCCAGCACGCAGCAGCAAATCGACGAGGCTGCCGTAAGCTTGCGTCAGGCGCTGGAGCAGTTGGAGCGGGTTCCGTTTATCGAAAGCCTGAAGCCTGTGGTGGTCGGCACTTTTGTGGGTATACCGCCCGTGCTGCCAAGTGTAGTTGACGCGGTGTACAACACCAAAACGGTTCTGCCTGTTCCAGTTGTCTGGAATCAGGTGGATCCGGTGTTGTACAGTGTTCCAGGCAGTTTCAGCGTCTCGGGTGCTGTGTACGGAACACCGTTACTAGCTGCTGCCCATGTAACCGTGGCAGATCCCGATGTGCCGCTGCCTACGCCGGATCGGACTCCGCCTTCTGCGCCTGCCGGTTTATTCGTTATGTCCGTCACCACCAACTCATTGGTGCTGGGTTGGACACCATCCACCGACAACGTGGACGTCACCGGATATGAGGTGTACCGGAACGGGCAGTCTGCAGGTACAGTAACGGCCTCCACTTACAGCTATACCTTCACCGGTTTGGCATCAGACACCGCCTATACGTTTAAGGTGGCCGCATTCGATGCGGCAGGAAACCGTACGGCAAGTGCCGACCTTACGGCAAGGACGAATTCATCCGGAAGCGGCTCTACGGGCGGGTGGTCCGGCAGTGCAGGCAGCACGTCCGGTACTGAAGCGGGGACGGTTGTGGAAGGCGCACGGATCAAGATAAAACCCGCCGTAAAGAACGGAGCGGCGGAAGCCCTGTTGGATGCGGCCAGCGTGAACAAGGCAATTGCCCTTGCGGCAGAGGCCCGGGAGAAACGTCTGGAGATTGATTTGACGCCGGAGGGGCATGCTGCCTCCATCTCCCTGGAGCTACCGCTGGAAGCCTGGACCAAGGTCTTAAATCAGGGCATAGATGAGGTTATTGTAAAAACCGGCCTTGCCTCCCTGGTCGTACCCGTTCAATCCCTTGCCGGACTTACCGGGAAAGGCAGTCTGATACTTTCCTTAAAGACCGTGCCTGCTCCGGAATGGCCCGCTGCACTCCATCAGGCGCTTCTCGGAAAGCCGGTGCTTGAGATCAGCTTCTCGGCTGATGGGAAGCCGCTGGAAACCTTCCGGACCGGTAATGAGATAGAGGTGCGTATTCCATACACGCTGCGTTACGGGGAGTCCCGGCACAGCCTGGTGGCGGCATCTGCCAGTCAACAAGGGCGTATGGACATTGTCCGCCATTCCAGATATGAAACCGGAACCGGAGAGCTGGTCTTCGCTATGAAACAGCCCGGTATCTATGGTGTGGCCATATTTACCACCGCCTTCACGGACATGGGGAATTATGTATGGGCCAAGGATAGTGTGGATGCTTTGTTTGCCCGCCGCATTATCGATGGAATAAGCCAGGAGCAATTCGCGCCGGGGAATGCTGTCTCGAGAGCTGAATTCCTTAAGATGACGCTGGAAGCCTTTGATCTGGTACAAACAGGTAAAAATGCCTCCTTCACAGACGTAAGGGCGGGCGAATGGTATTCCAACTCCATTGCATCAGCACAGATGCTTCACATCATCAACGGTTATGAGAATGGGAGCTTCGGCCCGGACCAACCGGTCACCCGGGAGGAAATGGCTGTGCTGGTGATGCGTATTCTGCAAGCGGCAGGGATTGAGCTTCAGCAAATAAGGGATGGAATCAAGTTCCAGGATGATGCCCAAATCGCCGGTTATGCGGTGGATGCGGTAAGAAGCCTGAATGAAGCCGGTCTGATCCAAGGGCATGACGGCGGGCGTTTTGCCCCCAAGTCCTCAACAACGCGTGCGGAGGCAGCGGTGCTGATCACACGCATCCTGGATTTGGAATGATCGGTTAGCAGGCAGAGTGTCTCATCGGATTGCAGCAGGTGGGACGCTCTGTCTTTTGCTTTTATGAAGGGAGGTGAGGAAGGAGTAAGGGGGTAGTAAAGTGCCGGATAAAGTCCGGAATTGAATCGAAGGAGAGGATGAAGCAATGAAGAAGAAGTGGCTTGTGTTTACCCTTATTGTAAGCTTGTTGGCTGGAATGGCCGGGTTTACGGGGGAAAGGAAGGCGGAGGCGGCCCCTGCGGCTTTTGCGCATCCCGGCCTGCTGCATACCCAGACGGACTTGGACCGGATGAAGCAAATGGTCAACGCAGGTACGCAGCCTTATCTGGACGGCTGGAACCAATTGGTCAATAGCCCCTTGTCCCAAGCGGGATGGACGCCCCGGGCTGCGGCAACCATCATCCGCGGCGGTTCAGGAGATAATGTGGCCCTGTTGTACAACGATATTGCCCGTGCCTACCAGAATGCTCTGCGCTGGAGGATCAGCGGCAATACGGCCCACGGGGATACAGCCCGGGATATACTCAACGCCTGGTCCTCCACCCTGACCACACTGTCCGGCAATGCCGACCGGTATTTGGCCTCCGGGCTCTACGGGTACCAGCTGGCCAATGCGGCGGAGCTGATGCGGGATTATCCCGGGTTTAACCTGACCCAGATGCAGAACATGCTGTTGAACGTATTTTACAAGCCCCTGGTGGAACGGTTTCTTATCGGCAATGAATACGGCAAGGACCACAATGACGCCTACATACAAAATTATTGGGCCAACTGGGATCTGGCCAATATGTCGGCAACCGTTGCCATCGGAATCTTCTGCGACAGGCGTGACATTTACGACATTGGTGTGGAGTATTTCAAACATGGGGCGGGGAACGGCTCTATCTATAACGCCATTCCTTTTCTCCATCCCAACGGGCTGGCCCAATGGCAGGAATCAGGGCGGGATCAGGCCCATACCCAATTGGGCGTGGGGCTCATGGCTGTTACCAACGAAATGGCCTGGAATCAGGGAGATGATCTCTACGGGTGGGCCAACAACCGTTTCCTGCGTGCCGCCGAATATGTGGCCAAATACAACAACGGGGATGACAATGTTCCCTTTGCCGCTTATGAATGGGGCTCCGGCACCAATGGCGCCGTACAGACCCACTCGTTTATTTCCAATGCCAGCCGCAACGAAATGCGGCCCATCTGGGAAATGGTCTATAACCATTATGCCAACCGCAAGGGGCTCTCTGTACCGAACATTGCTGCAAGAGCGGCTTTGGTGAGACCGGAGGGCGGCCCCCTCACCCAATATCCCTCCACCTTCGATCAGCTTGGGTTCGGCACATTGCTGTATACCCGCCCGGCGGGTAGCGGCGGTACGGCTGCACTCCCCGAAGGGAATATTCCTGACGGTTTATACCGGTTCTCCTTGCGTCTCGACGGCAAGGCTATGGAAGCAGCCGGAACCACCGGCGGCGCCCAGGTGCGTAAGTCCACGTACACGGGAGCAGCCCTCCAGCAGTGGACAGTAACCCATCTGGGCGGCGGCCAATACAGCATTAAGAACGCACAAAGCGGCTTAGCTCTGGAGGTGGCGGGAGGTTCGTTGGATCACGGGGCCAAATTCCAGCTGGCCGCACCGGGAAGCGGGGATAACCAGAGGTTTGCCTTTATCCCCACCGGAGCGGGGTATCACCGGATTACGCCGGTGCAATCCAATAAACCTGCGGATGCAGCGGGCAATAACACTGCCGAAGGCGCACTGATCCAGCAATGGCGGTACGTGCTGGGAGCCAACCAGCAATGGAGAGTGGAGCCGGTTGCGGTGAACGTCCGCCTGCAGTCCTTTAATTATCCGGACCGTAATGTCCGCCACAGCAGCTACCGGGTCCGGTTGGATACCAATGTGTCTCCGGCTGCGGATGCCCAATTCAAAATGGTTGCCGGACTGGCAGATGCCGCCGGTATCTCCTTTGAATCCGTCAACTTCCCGGGCCGTTATCTTCGGGTTCGCACCAATGGAGAGGTATGGCTGGACCTGAATGACAGCACCGCCGCCTTCAAGAACGAGGCCACTTTCCGCCGGGTCGCGGGTTTGGCCGATCCGCAGAGAGCCTCCTACCAGACCTGGACGGATCCGGCCCAATATCTGCGGCATGCCAACTATCTGCTGTATGCCCAGGCGGGCACGGAAGCTACCTTCCAGGCTGATGCTACATTCAGGGAGGTTAGTCCTTAAAAGAATAAATAAATAATCTTAATCAATAATTATATATTGATAAACGATAAATCAGATGCTACAATCAACATGACAGAAATGAATTGGAGTGATGATGTCATGGCACGGGGATCGACGCTCTTCTTAAAGGCGACGGTTGTTTTGATTGGGCTTCTGATTCTGGCTGTATGCACACTGGGTTTGCCCCTGGTTGCCAAGGAGCTGCTGGAGGATTATCCGGGTTATGTGATTTATCCGATTGTGATTGGTTTGTACCTCACAACCATACCGTTTTATTATGCGCTTTTTCAGGCATTGCGGCTGCTTGGTTTTATTGACAGGAATAACGCCTTCTCGGAATTGTCGGTAGCTGCCCTGAAGCGGATTAAGACCAGCGCCGTGGCCATCAGTCTTGTGTTTGTGGCCATTCTGCCGTTTTTCCTTATCCTGGGGCAGCGGGACGATGCTCCCGGAATCGTTTTAGTCAATTTGGTTTTCGTTTTTGCCTCCATGGTAATCGCTGTTTTTGCAGCTGTCCTGCAGAAGCTGTTGAAGAATGCCATCGATATCCAATCTGAGCCTGACTTGACGGTCTGAGGTGACGGACATGGCTATTATTATCAACATCGACGTCATGCTGGCGAAGCGGAAGATGAGTGTCACGGAGCTTTCGGAGCGGGTTGGCATTACCATGGCGAACCTGTCCATTCTCAAAAACGGGAAGGCCAAGGCTATCCGGTTTTCAACACTGGAGGCCATTTGCAAGGCACTGGAGTGCCAGCCCGGAGATATTTTGGAATACAAAACGGATGAGCATGATTAATACCGGTCTTTCGTGCAACACCTCTCCCTTGGAACAAGCAGTTTCCGGGGAGGGATATTTTTTTATTTGAAAACACTCCTTCCGGGTCCATGTTGACGGCATTGGCTGACATTGTAAAATAGAGGATATATGCTTTAAACCAAACCTGAAAGGAAGACTGCGAGATGGAGGAGCAATCCTTGTTTGACGACCGGGCCTGGAGCAGTCCCTTGGCCAGCCGCCTGCGCCCGGACAGCTTGTCCGAGTATGTGGGCCAGAGCCATCTGTTGGGTGAGGGCAAGGTGCTCCGGCAGATGGTGGAGCAGGACATCGTACCCTCCATGATCTTCTGGGGCCCGCCCGGTGTGGGGAAAACCACCCTGGCCCGGATTATCGCCCATAAAACCAAAGCGCAATTTGTGGACTTCAGCGCGGTAACCAGCGGCATCAAGGAAATCAAGGAGGTTATGACCCGGGCGGAGCACAACCGGTTGATGGGGGAAAAAACCATCCTGTTCGTGGATGAAATCCACCGGTTCAATAAAGCCCAGCAGGATGCATTTTTGCCTTTTGTGGAAAAAGGCAGCATTATCCTCATCGGCGCCACTACAGAGAATCCCTCCTTCGAGGTCAACGCGGCCCTGCTGTCCCGCTGTAAGGTGTTTGTTTTGCATGCGCTGTCGGCGCCGGATCTGCTGCAGCTGCTAAAGCAGGCTACAATGGACCCCCGCGGCTTCGGCTGGACCCGGCTTGTTATAACGGAGGAGATGCTGCTCCTGATCGCCAATTTTGCCAATGGGGATGCGCGGGTGGCCCTTAATACGCTGGAGATGGTTGTGCTGAACGGGGTGCAGGATGCGGAGAACATAACCGTTACCAAGGAAATCATCGAGCAGTGCATCAGCAAGAAATCTCTTTTGTATGACAAAAACGGCGAGGAGCACTATAATCTCATTTCGGCCCTGCACAAGTCCATGCGCAACAGCGATGTAAACGCAGCGGTATATTGGCTGGCGCGAATGCTGGAGGCGGGGGAGGATCCCTTGTATGTGGCCAGACGGCTGGTTCGTTTTGCCAGCGAGGATATCGGCATGGCGGACAGCAGAGCCCTGGATATCGCGGTCAGTGTATATCAGGCCTGCCATTTTATCGGGATGCCGGAATGCACCGTTCACCTGACCCATGCGGTGACTCACCTGTCCCTGGCGCCCAAGTCCAATGCGCTGTACGAAGCATACAGCAGCGCCAAGGCGGACGCCCTTCAGATGATGGCGGAGCCGGTGCCTCTGCATCTGCGCAATGCCCCTACAAAGCTGATGCAGGAGCTGCGCTACGGGGAAGGCTACCAGTACGCCCATGACACGGAGGAGAAGCTGACCATGATGGAATGCCTGCCCGAATCCCTGCGGGACCGGCAATATTACAAACCTACCACCCAGGGGAATGAGGCACGGGTCAAGGAATGGGTGGAGAAAATCGCCGCCTGGCGGGCCAAGCGGCAGGAATAGGGCAAAGGAAAAACCCGTGCAGAGGCGCACGGGTTTTTGCTGCGGAAACAAGATTATTCGTCCGAGGTTTCCACAATCAGCCGGTACAGGTTTGAGGACACCTCCCCCCGGAACAAGTTTCCATTCAAGGTGAAGGTATAAAACAGAACTACGCTGCCAGTAAGGGTAGGGCTGACGATAAACGGGCTGACTATAGCCCTGTACGTGATCACGAGATGCTGCTGGGGTGATATTACAGCCAAGGCCAATAGACCGTCACGCCCGGGATCGGGTACAGGGGTGCCGTTGATCCGGAAGCTGCCGGGCACCAGGATGAGCTGCCTCGGAATCAGGCGGCCAAGGTCGGCGACTGCCTCCAGATTTCCGTTATTGACGATGGTAACGATAAAATCAACCGGGTCTTCAGGGGAAACAATGCCAGGCATTGCTGAAATGTCTACTTGAAATACAGGAAAATACAGGGTAGTGAAAACCGGATTGGAGACGATCTGTTCCGTTTCGATTTCCTGCCGGTCCGGCAGGGTGTAGGTGGCGGTCACGCTGGCTTGGTCCTGCAGAATGAGACCGGGATAAGCGGTCCCGTAGCCCGGCACGGCCACCTCGAATGAAATGATCACCTCGCCTTGGGGAAGAAGAATCCCCAACGGGATGCCGCTTGGCGGAAAACTGCCGCTGCGCAGAATGCCGTTCACGGTCAGGCTGTTGGGAACAAACAGTGTGCCCTCCGGGATAGGAATGTAGGCAGTCACCTCCGCAGACAGTACCCCCTGGTTGACAATCAGAAGCGTATAACGCAGCGTTTCCCCCGGCGCGGCGCGGCTTTTGTCCACCGAGAGCACCACCGCAAGCTCAACGCCGCTTACCGGCTCAACCGGGATGCTGACTTCGTTGGACAACACCTCGCCGTCAACCAACCGTCCGTCTCCCGCCGTAAAAACATATCTGGCAAGCAGGCGGTTTACCAGCTGTCCGGCAGTGCTGGCGGCACTCACCGTCAGCTGGTAGGCGATTACCGTCTGCGTTCCCGGATAAATAAGACCCAGATGATATCCCGCCACCAAATCCGCCCCTGGTATGGGAGCCTGATCCCGGCTGACGCTGTTCGGCACAAATTGTGTGCTGCCTGGCAACAGATCATAAAGCGTCACATCGGCTGCGCGGTTGCCTGTGTTGGCAATGACCGCGTAGAAGGCAACCGGTGCACCCGGTTGCGCCTCCACAGCGGCAGTTCCTTTCGTAATGGACAATTGCGGCCCCACAAGGGGGGTATCGGTAATATTGGAATAGGTGACAAAGCTGTTCTCGCCGAAGCTGTACCTGATGTGGGATTGATTCCGAACAACATTGTTTACCGGCGGGTTGATGCTCATGACAAGACCAGCACCTGGAAGGTGACAATTACAGTCGCTCCTGCTGCGATGGAGCCCAACTGGACACCTGCTGCCGGATTAGCGGCGGGAACGGGTGTGCCGTCAACCGTCACGCTGCCCGGTACAAAGGAGGTTCCTGCAGGCGCCGGATCCACCAAAACCACATTGTTGACAGGAGAGATGCCGTTATTAGTCACTGCAATGGTGTACGTGATGATATCACCGGAAACGGCGTCAATTGCAGCGGTGCTCTTCACGGCGGTGACATTCGGAGAGGATACCGGAATCACAACCGTATTGGAGGTGGAGGAGCCCGGCAGGGTTCTGCCGTCAGGCAGCAGATAGGTGTAGTTGGCCGTCACGGAGTTTACCAATTGCTGGGACGGCGGCAGGGTATCGATCTCCACCTGCAGGGTAAGGGTAACGGTTGCCGTTCCACCCGGAGGAATCGTCCCCACAGGAATGCCGGCGGTCGGATCTACCCCGGGCACAGGCACACCGTTGACGACAACGCTGTTGGGTACAAATTCTCCTCCGGCGGGGACCGGATCGGTCAGGGTGGCCAGTGCGGCAACATTGCCGGTATTGGTTAAATTCACGAAATAAACGATGGTGTCGCCAACAGTGGCTACTGTAACATTGGAGCCCTTCACTACGGACAGAATCGGGACAAAAGCAGGAGTGCTTACGGTGTTGGAGAAGGATACGCCGGAGAAGGCTCCGGAGGTAAAGCTGGCGCTGGCGGTATTGGTCAGGAATTGGCTGGTAGGCAGCGAGGTGACCGTGACATTGAATGTGACCGTTACTGAAGCGCCCGGCGTAATGGTGCCGATGGAAATGCCGCCGGCCGGGTTGGCGGTAGGACGGGCAACCCCATCCACAACGACACTGCCGGGAACGAAGGCGGAGCCTTGCGGAATCGGATCCACCAGAACCACATCATTGACGTTGGCAATGCCTCCGTTGGTGATGATGATCGTGTACGGAACCACATCGCCAACGGATACGGCGGTGAAGGTGGTGCTCTTGGCCAAGGTAACCGTAGGCGAAGAGACGGTAGTGGTGGAGGTATTGGATGGTACAGCGCCTGTCAGTGTCCGTCCGTCCGGCAGCGTAAACGTGAAGTTTGCGGTGGACTGGTTCACCAACTGCTGGGTGGGCGGCAGCGAGGTGATGATCACCGAGAAGGTGACCGTAACCGAAACACCAGGCACTACGATGCCCGCATTGATGCCTGTAGCAGGATCGGCTCCAGCCAGGCTGTTGCCGTTGACAATAACGCTGTTAGGCACAAAGGTGGTGCCCGCCGGTATCGGGTCAGTGAGGATAACTGCCGCTCCGAAGTTGCCCGTATTGGTGATGACGGAGGTATATACAATGGTATCCCCAACCGTAGCGTTGGTGGAGCTGGAGGATTTGGCCACAGACAGAACCGGTTGGAAAACAGGTATGCTGACAATATTGGAGAAGGAGGTTGCCGAGAACGAGCCGGATGTGAAGCTGACCGACGCCTGGTTGGTAATCACCGCCGGGTTCAGCAAGGAGGTGACCGTGATGCTGAAGCCTACCAGTACCGTGGCTCCAGGTGCAATCGTACCCAGAATGATGCCGGCAACCGGGGTAGCGGATGGCTGCGGTACACCGTTGATGGTGACGCTGCCGGGCACAAAGGCTGCTCCGGCGGGAATCGGGTCGGTCAACACCGCATTGCTGATGGCGGTAATGCCGTTGTTGGTCACGGAAATGGTGTAGGCAATCACATCATTTAAGGCTGCAACAGTGGACGGAGTAGATTTGACCACCGTTACATTCGGCGCCGTTACCGAAACCGTAGCTGTATTGGATACAATGGAGCCGGTGAAGACTCTACCGTCCGGCAGTGTATACGTAAAGGCTACGGTAGCCTGATTGTTCAGCTGCTGCGGAGTCGGCAGGAAGTCGATGATGACGGAGAAGGTGACTTGAACGGTCTGGCCCGGATTGACGATTGCGATAGGAATACCTGTAGCGGGTGATACTCCTGCTGCGGGAACACCGTCGATAATGACGCTATTGGGCACGAAGGAGGTGCCGGAGGGAATATTGTCCGTTACAACGGCGGCCGCACCGAAGTTGCCGGTGTTGGTGACGGCAATCGTATATGACAGGGTATCGCCCACAGTTGCGTTTGTGACACCGGGTGTTTTGACCGCAGACAGGATCGGCTGGAATACCGGAACAGACAGAGTATTGGAGAAGTTGGTCCCGGTGAACGCCCCGGAGGTGAAGGAGACGGACGCTTGATTGGTGACAGCCGCCGGTGAAGGCAGCGAATTCACAAGCAGGCTGAAGGTTACGGTTGTCGAGGCTCCCGGTGCGATTGTCCCTACCGGTATACCGGCTGGAGGGAAGGCGGCGGGCACAAGAACTCCATTGACGAAAACGGATCCGGGTACAAAAGAGGTGCCGGCGGGCAATGGATCGGTTACCACTGCATTGGTGATGGCGACGATGCCGTTATTAGTGACCACAACCGTATACGGAATGGTGTCGCCCACAGTGGTGGTTGTGGTGGTGGTGCTCTTGACGATGGCTACACTAGGCTCTGTAACCGGTACGGTCTGTACGTTGGATACGGCGCTGCCCGTCAGAGTGCGTCCGTCCGGCGGCACAAAGGTAAAGGCTGCGCTGGCCTGATTGGACAGCTGCTGGGTCGGAGGCAGCGATGTGACCAGGACAGAGAACAAAACGATAATGGTTGCACCCGGCGCCACGGTTCCGACGGCAATGCCGGCTCCCGGGTCGGCTCCCGGCACACTGCTTCCGCCGACAAAAACGGTGTTCGGGATAAAGGTGGTGCCTGCCGGAATGATGTCCGTCAGGGTCAGCTGTGCCGCCACATTCCCGGTATTGGAAACCGCAACGGAATAAACAACGGTATCGCCTACCGTCGCCAATGCCGTATCGGCGGTTTTGACCAATGTGATCGTGGGCTGGGTGACAGGGGTCTGGGTAATATTGGACAAGGAAGAAGCGGAGAATACTCCGGATGTAAAGCTGACAGAGGCCTGGTTGGATAATATGGCCGGAACCGGCATAGAAATGATCACCTCGAAGGTCACGGTTGCAGCGGCGCCTGCGGCCACTGTGCCGATTGGGATGCCGGTCGCGGGAGAGGCGGACGGCACCGGGGCACCGTTAACCGTTACGCTTCCGGGAACAAAGGTGGAGCCTGGCGGGACGATGTCGCTAAGGATTGCATTGTTGATGGGGGAGAGGCCGTTGTTGGTCACAACCGAGGTATACGTCAGAATGTCGCCGTTGACTGCATCGATTGCGTTGACACTCTTTACTACCGAAACATTAGGAGCAGAGACACGCACCGCAGTGGTGTTGGAGGTGCTGGAGCCAGACAGGCTTCTGCCGTCTGGCAACGTATATGTGAACGGGCCTGCTGCTGTATTGTTCAGCGTCTGGTTGGGGGGGATAGAGAGAATGGCTACCGAGAAGCTGACAATATACGTTTCCCCGGCGGCCACGGTGTCCAGGGGAATGCCCGTACCCGGGCTTACGCCGGGATTGGGGAAGCCGTTAATAATGACGCTGTTGGGAACAAATTGCGTTTCGGGAGCAAGGGCGTCAAACAGGGTGACCTGCGCCGGGTAGTTACCGCTGTTATTTACCGTTAACGTGTACGAGAAGGTGTCCCCTACCGTAGCGTTGGTGGTGCTGGAGGACTTGGCGACGGTGATGACGGGAAGATAAGCCAACGTATTGACCAATGGAGACGAAGAGGTTCCCGTGAAGGCACCTGAGGTAAAACTGACATTGGCCCGGTTGCTTAAAAAAGCCGGATTGGCATCGGGTATGGAAGCCACCCGAACGGAAAAAACCACGGTAGTGGTTGCTCCCGGCGCGATGGGGGCCAAGGACATGCCGGTTGTGGGATCAGCAGCAGGAGCGACCACCCCGTTGACCGTTACCGAGCCTGGGATAAAAACGGTGCCGGCAGGAATGGCATCGGAGAAAATCACGTTGGTTACAGTCTGGGCACCGTTGTTGGTGATGACAGTGGTATAGACAATAACATCATTCAAGGTGACAGTGGTAAAATTGGCGCTTTTGGCGACCGTTACATTGGGAGCCGTGGCCGGTATATCCACAATATTGGAAACCACCGGCGTCCCGGTTATGCCCCGCCCGCTGGGCAGCGTATACGAGAAGGCAGCCGTAGCCTGATTAACCACACGCGGCGGGGCGGGAAGGGTCTGCAGCAGGTATGAGAAGGCAACACGTACAGCACTGCCCGGAGCAACCGAACCTACCGGAATTCCGGTGACAGGAGAGGCTCCCGGAACTGGAATGGAGTTTACCGTCACACTTCCCGGTACGAACACGGTACCAGCCGGTGTATTATCCGTTAAGGTGACCTGGGCGGCATAGTTGCCCGTATTCTGCACAATGACCGTATAGACCAGCGTGTCTCCCACAGTGGCTACGGACTGGTTGACGGATTTGATGAGATTCAGAACCGGCTGAAAAATGGGAATGGTGACGGTATTGGTTAGTGTCAGCCCCTGGAACGCTCCGGAGCTATAAGCCACGGATGCCCGGTTGACGAATTGGGCCGGATTAGGCAGGGTTGTGGAGGTAAACTGGAAGGTAACGGTAGTGCTGGTTCCCGGTGCAAGGGTGCCGATAGGGATACCGCTGGCGGGATTACCTGAGGGCTGGGGTGTCCCGTTTACGGTTACTGAACCCGGAACAAATACCCCTCCGCTGGGCCCGGGATCAGTCACAATCACATTGGTAACGGCGGAGATGCCATTGTTGGTAACAACGGTGGTGTAGGTAATGGGCTCCCCCACGGTGGCATCGGTGAAATTGGCGCTTTTGACAGCCGTTACATTGGGCAGCGCCACTGGAATCGTGACGGTGTTGGATACAGCCGAACCGGATGAGGTTCTGCCGTCCGGCACTGTAAACGTATAGGCAGCTGAAGCCTGATTGTGCAGCTGCGGCGGAGATGGCAGACTTTGCACAAGCACCTGGAAGGTGACGATTGCGGATGAGGATGGTGCAATGGAGCCAACAGATACGCCGGTTGCGATGTTGGCTCCCGGGACGGTCACTCCGTTAACCGTCACACTGTTAGGGACAAAGGTGGTGCCGGCGGGAATCGGGTCTGAGACCGTAATGGTGGAGGCGATATTCCCGGAGTTGCTGACTTGGATGGTATAGGTAACGGTACTGCCTACTGTGGCATTGGTGGTATTGGCGGTTTTGGCAAGCACTAGGATAGGCGAATATACGGGGATCGCTACAGAATTGGAAGGAATGACGGCAGAGGTTACCGGTCCCCCCGGGATGCTTTGGAAGTTGAAGGAGACATTTGCGGTATTCACGGTCTGCTGGTTCTGGGGAGAGGAGGTAATCTGGACACTGTATGCCACAGTGAAGGAAGCGGACGGCGCCAGTGTGCCCAAGGAGACACCGCTGGAGATGACCGCGTTGGGCCGGGGAACCCCTCCAACCGTAACGCTGCCGGACACAAAGGTGCCTCCTGCCGGAATGGCATCGGTAATGACAACATCCGTGGCATTGGCAGTGCCGGTATTGGTTATGGTTACCGTGTACCGGATCGTATCGCCTAACAAGGCGCCGGTCACATTGGCGCTTTTGGTTACATTCACGCGGGGGGCATTGATGTCGATCTGGATGGCGTTGGCATTAAGCACATAAGCGTCGCCCGAAGTAGTAAGGCGGAGAACGGCGGTGGTCTGGTTGTTGACCAGTGTGGAGGAAACATCCACATTGGTAATATCCCAGCCCTGTCTGCCCCCCACAATATTGGTGCCCGGCGCACCATTGGTCTGGTTGCGGGTGCCGAAGGTCCCGGTGGTATCCAATTGCCCCAGACTGTTATTTATCTGCGATGCAAAGAAGTTGGCGGCAAAGTTGTTGGGTCCCGACAGGGCCACCAGCGAGCCCGTAGTGGGTCCGAACAGCGCCTGGTCTCCTGTCCGGTTGGCGTCTCCCTCCTGGGCGCTGAACAATGCTCTTGCCCCGACCGTACCCGAGGTTGGAGTGGAGAAGCCCGTGATAGTAGTGGTTACCGGTGAGGAGTTGGCCTGAACCAGCACAGCTCCGGCCCGTAGAGACATGTTCCGGAAGGGCAACCCTGGATTGGAATAAATGACGCCCAAGGTCCAGCCTGCGTTGTTGGCGGTAGGGTCGTTGCTAGTGATGGTGCCCACTACCCGCCCGGTGGTATAGGTGCCTGAGCTCCCCTGGGCAACCAGTGTGGTCACATTGGCGGTTCTTACATACCCCAATGCGCCGTTGCCCAGGTCAAACTGGTTGTATGTAGCTGTATCCGGCGTCACATCGAAGGTTCCGGCGGGAGTGGTGAAGGAGACCGGGTTATTGATGGCGGAGACCAGATTGACGTTTCCAACGGAATACGTCCCGCCCCAAATCAGCTCCGCATATAGCACCGTGCTCCCCGCCGGCATACTCAGAACAGCGGAGGAACTGTTGAGCAGGTACTGGTCGGTAGTTCCAAAGGGATAGGTGCCATAACGCAATCCTGTATTGGTTGTGACGAAGGCTCCAATGCTGTCCAGCGTTCCGGGCACTCCGGAGGTGTCGGAACGGCTCAGACCCAGCGTATTGCCGGTGAAGGCAATCGCGCCGGTAGCATTGACGGTGGAACGAACGATGAGTGGAATGATATTCACCTCCATGTGAAAAAAGTTCCGCATGGGCAGGCACACAGAGGCGCGCCCGTATCAATATATGGCAGAGTTGTTTTCTTTTTGTTTGTCCTTTAGAACCTTATTGGGAAAAATTAGTGATGGATTCGAGAACGTTTTTTGCGGCCGCGGTGGAGGTGCGGCTTCTTTTTGCGGAAGCGGGCGGGCGTGGAGGAGGTGCCGGCTGTTGGGGCTATAACATGTTCTGCGTCCCCGGAGGTTTGGGGCGGGGCCGTTTCATCTCCATCGGACCAGCTTTCCCTTTCCAAGCGCAAGCGGGAGGCGCACACCGGTTCCGGGAAGGATTGCCGGGCCAGCATCTCCAGCTCCTCCGTGGCAACAGGCTCCTTAACGGCTACCAGATGATACATGATTTCATCCACCAGATTGACCTGCAGGGATAGGAGCATTTCCAGCTCCTCTTGATCGTAGAAAGGGGGGCGGAAGCTCTCGGCATAGAACAGCTCCATACGCAGCAGGCGGAAATCAAACGGAATGTCCACCCCTTCTCCGTAATCGGCAACGGGTGGCGATACAGGGCAGTGGGGAGGCTGAAAAAAATCGCCGGTCCAATACCTGGGGGTCCGTTCGTCAAAACGGTGTTTGAGCAGCGGGTTGGAGATGTGACGGAAGCTATGGGCATAAGGAGCAAGAATACAGACAATGCCGCGATGGATCAGCACCCGGTGGATTTCCGACATGAAGCTCTGCCAATCATCCACATGGGCAAAGCGGCAAACCATCACCCATTCCGCCGAGTTATCCGGAAGCGGTATCCCCTTGTTCAGATCCCATACCAGGTCAACCCCTTCCAGCTGCTTCTTGTCTATCCCGTAAAACCCCTCATGCTTGCTGCTGCCGCAGCCCAGATCAAGCTTCATCCGAATCGCTCCTTGCGTCAGGCGGATATCATGTGGCGTTTACTATATGCAATGCGGAAGGCGTAAAATTCATGCGTACCCTCTGACTCATTCTCCAAATTGGCAACAAAAGCTGAAAGCATGTACCTCCCTTTCGGAAACTTATGGTATAATGCACGTGTTACCGATAACGCTTACGACACCGCCTTTGATTCATCCATCTCATCTCATGAAAAAGGGGAGCAAGGAAATGCGTTTTGAACAAACTGTCGATGTTTTGTTTCAGGGAGATTCCATTACCGACACCGGCCGTAACCGGGCAGATGCGTACAGCCTGGGACATGGATATTCCGCCCGTGTGGCGGGCAAGCTGGGGGTTGAGCTGGCTGAATCCGCTCCTGTTTTCCTGAACCGGGGAGTCAGCGGAAACCGGGTTTCCGATTTGTATGCCCGTTGGAACGAGGACGCCATCTATCTGTATCCGGAGCGCTTGAGTATTCTGATCGGCGTGAATGATGCATGGCGGATTGTGAACGGACTTCCGGAGGGCGCCGGAGACCGCTTCGAAAGCTCGTACCGCCATTTGCTGGAGATTACCAAGGCTTATTTGCCCGAAACCGGACTTATTCTGATGGAGCCGTTTATTCTGAATTGCGGCGCCACCCAGGAGCGTTGGGAGGAGTGGAAGAGTCTGGTGGGTACATACCAGGCAGTGGTTCGGCAGCTGGCGGAGGAATCGGGCGCTGTGTTCGTTCCGCTGCAGCAGGCTTTTGATGAGGCCTCCAAACGGGCGGCAGCCTCCTTCTGGACCGCAGACGGCGTCCATCCTACCGCGGCCGGCCATGAGCTGATCGCCAGCGTTTGGATCGAGACAGTCCAGAATAGTCCGTTGGCGCTTCGTCCATAAATATAGAAACCCCCGGAGCTCCGCTATCATGCGGCGGTTCCGGGGGTTCGTGTGTTATGACACTATTCCTGCGCGGACTGCTGGTTTCCGGCGGCAGTGAATTGGTAACGGCAGCCTGTAAAATTACCGGTGCGGTCCACATGGACCCTGTTTTCCTGGTCCACTTCTACCTTGAGCCAATTATGCCGTCCCTCCCGGTATGCATACGAAATGCCGTCATCTTCATATAAGAAGCATTCCCGGGCATGGCTGCCGAAGGCATGCAGCTCTACCTGGAACACGGCATCATCTCCCACAAACGGAAGAGGTTTGGCCAACGGCAATAAGGTGCCGTCCTTCACGAATACGGGAATTTGCTCCAATCCCGGTGCGAGTGTGTAGGTTTGGCCCCCTTCGTAGGTCCGGCGGGTCCAGAAGCAATGCCAGATCCCTTCCGGCAGATAAACCTGGCGTTCCGAAGTGCCAGTTACAATGGGAGCTACCAGCAGGGAATCTCCCATCATATATGCATCGTCAATGCCATAGGTGAGGGGATCTTCAGGGTAATCCATGACCAAGGCGCGGAATGGCGGCAGCCCTGCTTCACTATAGCGGGCATAAGCCGTATACAGATAGGGGATCAGTGACATCCGGACCTGGAACAGGGTGCGGCACAGACTGCGGATTTCCTCATAATTATGAAGGAACTCCCCGGCCACATTTTTATCACGGTCCACCTGCATCCAAGGCGGGTTGGGAATCCGCCAGCAGTTCAGCAGAGCCATAGGCGAGAACACGGCGGTTTGAATCCTGCGGACCAGATCCTCCGGGGATTCCGCCTGGCGGACCTCGGGGGACCATAACAGTCCGGAGAAGCCGCAGTTGACCACTCCCCGGATGAAAACCTTATGGTTATAGAGATCACTGTACAGCACAAAAGGCAGCGGTGCCGCCATGGCACCTGAGGCTCTCACCTGGGAGAGGGTCCGTTTTCCCGCTTCTTCGAAGGGGGCCATTATGGTCTGCTGGTAAAGGGTGCCCAGTTGGTTATGCATCTGCTCACCGTCCATGCCGGAGGGGAAGGCCGCTATGTCCGGGAAGGACCAATTGGAATGCACATAGTCGGAGCTGTCGCACTCATCCAGCTTGAAACCGGCAATCCCTTTGTCCACGAAGGCTTCCTTGTGGTGTCCGGCAAATACGGCGGAGGCCTTCTCTATGGACAAATCAGGCACCAAACCTTCCCAGACCTCGTAATCCCCGGAATGGGGCTTCAGGTTTTCGTACATGGGAGAAGAGGGATGCACGAAAAGATGCTCCCACAGGTTCACGCGGTAGTCCATACCGTACAGCTCCTGAAGCATCGCTTCATGGTCCGGGAATCGGCCTTCGTCCCAGATGAAGGAGCAGGAATAGGCCTTGGTCTGCCAGCCCGGCTCAAAGCCGAACACATCCACCGGCATCCCGTCCTCGCGGAAGGTGCGGGCCAGCCGCATTACATCCTCCTTCTTGGCAGCGCTGTAGGCGCGGTACCACATGCCCAAGCCCCACATCGGCGGGAGGGCGCCTCCTCCTGAGAACAGATTGTAGCGCTGCACTGCCTCCAGGAGTCCCGGACCTTCGAAGAAATACACCTCAATTCCCTGTGCGGAGGGAATATCCACCGTCACCGTTCGGTTGCCCTCGGATACCTGGTAGCCGTACAGCTCAATTTCGGAGGTACCGATGGCCTTCTGCTCCAGCTTCTTGTGCTCGGATTCTCCCTTGCGGAGATTGGTTCCGCAATAAAAGGCGGCATACCGGTTGGTATCCACCAGCACCCCGTAGCCTTTGGTGGAGACATAGAAGGGAACGGGGGCATGGCTGTCTCCGGTGTCGGCTACAGGATCGCTGTTTACACGGATCACCTTTTTGCGGCCGGTATGGTCCACCGCATGGAGCTGCAGGCCGAAGCCATAAATATGCTCGTCTCCGCCAAGAGGCAGCTCGATGAGGATTCCTCTGGGTGTTGCCCGAATGGAAACCTCCTCCTCCGTAAACGGCGGTTTGCCCGGACAAGCCAGTTTCTGAAGGGCCTCTTCCTTGGCGGGAGCGCTGCGGTACCGGACAGGCGTATGCGGCTCAGGTTCGCCAAAGCTTATTTTCCAAATGCCGTTTGCTACTTTTTGCATATGGACACCTCATGTATTGAATAGTAGAATAACCGGATTTATCCCGATTATAGCATTGCCGTACTGGCGAAAATTATGGCATACTATGAGGAAATATCACTATTCTATCTATCTGGGGTACCTGATGAATAAGCTGTTTGAGCCTGTCTATTTTGACCATTCCACGATGTTCTGGGATCACCGGATCCGCATCGAGAAGCACTTTAAGGGTTATTACCACTGGCATCAATGCTGTGAATGTATGCTGGTCCACCAAGGGAAGGGGACGGTTGTCCTGAACCGTCAGACGTACCGGCTGCAAAAGGGGATGCTGTTTTTCTTCCAGCCGTATCAGCTTCATCAGGTTTATGTGGAGGTATCTCCGGAGGAGCCTTATGAGCGGTCGATCTTCTACGTGGACCCCTTGGCAGCAGAGGAACTGCTGCGGTCTTTCCCGGTCCGGCGGTCCAGATTCGAAGCGCTGTGCCGGGACGGCGGCCATCCTCACGCATATGATCTTAAGCAGGAGGCGCAATGGATGGAATGGGTGTTTGACCGTTATGAGCAAGCCCATTCCGGCGGCAAAGGCGAGGATCCGGAGGAGCTGACGCTGTTTTTTCTTCAATTTCTGGAGCATCTGCCGGAAGCGGCCTTTGTGGGCAGCGGCCAAATCGGCCAGCCCAAGCCTTTACGGGGAGCCCGGTATTCGGAGCGGGTGATGAGCTGGATTGAGGCGCATTATCATGAAAAAATCTCCATGGACCAATTGGCGGCAGCCCTGCATTTGTCCAACAATTATATTTCCCGGATTTTCCGGGAGGAAACAGGGGGCAGCATCAGCGATTATCTCATTGCCCGGCGGATTAAACAGGCTTGCCGGCTTCTGGACACCACGGACCTGCCGGTCAGTTTGATCGCCGATTCCATCGGTTACGACAACCCTTCGTATTTCATTCATTTGTTCAAGAAGGTGATGGGTGTCACGCCCCTTAAATACAGATCCGCCCACAGCCGTACCCGCAGTTGACGAGAGGAGCAATCATGGAACCCTTATCCTTGTATCCGCAAGAATTGGAAAGCCGGGTCCGTACCTTGATCGGCCCGTATGAGGTGATGGCCAACTACCGGCCCAAAAGCCCACGCACCGGTGTTTGGAAGGTGCAGTCCCACAGGGACAACCGGTGTTATTATGTGAAGACGTATACCCGCAAGCAGCGCTGGCATCCGGAGGTGTATGCATACATAAACTGGATTTCCCCCTTGGGCGCATACGCGCCGGAGCTGGTTGGTGTATTCGAAGGGGAGGATTGGCAGGCGGTTCTGATCACTTCTATTGAAGGAACGATTATGCGGGAGACCGTACTAAGCCCGGAAGCCTCCCAGGCTGCTTACCGTAAAGCGGGGGAGTTGACCCGGCTTCTTCATGATTCCCAATCGGGTGAATGGTTCGGGCGGCCGGACAAGGACGGGAACCCCATTGAGCTCAGCCACAACCGTGATCCGGTAAAGTACGTGCATGCTGCTGTTCAGGAGCTAGCTGCTTCGTGCCGAACACAAGCGTTATTGAACCCTGCCGAAGCGGAGCTGGCGGATTGGGCTCTTCGCCATACGGGAGTCTTCGAGAACGTCAAACCCGTTCCCATCAGCTGGGATTCCACGCCGGGCAACTGGATGGTGGACAACCGGGGTATGTTTGCCGGCATGATCGATTTTGAGAATATGCTGTGGGGCATTGATATGGATACCTTCTCTATCCTGTTCGAACGGTATTTCGTGGAGGATGCTCCGGGGATGCTGGCTTTTTTCCAAGGCTACGGCATGGAGGCGTTGGAGGCTAAGAGACAGCACATCCACATTTGCTGCATCAAAATGGGCTTAGGGGACATTTATTGGGGCACGCAGAACCGGTCGGCGCGGATAGTGGACTACGGCAGGCAGCTGCTGGACCGGATTCATCAAGGTAAGCTGGTTCCGGATGTTCCGATTCGGGAGCCGTTGGAGTAAAAAGCACAATCGGTCAGGATTTGACCATGATAGACAATTGTGCCGGGGAAGGCCTCTCCATAGAATGGAGAAAAGGAGATGGATAACCCCATGACATCAAAACCTGTATTGCATATTGATTGTGGATCGCCGGTTACACCGTTGAACGATTTGTTCGGCATTTTTTTCGAGGACTTGAACCATGCTGCCGACGGAGGGCTGTATGCCGAATTGGTGCAGAACCGCTCCTTCGAGTTTGACCCCATAGACCATCCGACATATCATGCCTTGATGGCTTGGGAGAAGGTGGAGCGGGGAGGCCAGGCGGAGCTTACGGTGGAAAGCGAAGCACCTCTGAATGCCCGCAATCCCCATTACGCCGTGCTGGAGCTGAAGGGACAGGGAACGGCCGGTTTGATGAACACAGGCTTTAACAGCGGAATTCCCGTCCGCCAAGGGGAGAAGTACCGGTTTTCCTTGTATGCCCGGAGGGAGGGCGGACTTGGGGAGACGGTGACGGTTTCGCTGGAATCAGCAGCTGGTGAGATTTATGCCCGTGAACAGCTCTCAGTAGGGGCTGGGGGATGGGAAAAATACGAGACTGTGCTGGATGCGGAGAAGACGGACTACAGCGGCAGATTGGTTATTCTGGCAGAAGGTCCTGGCAGGCTGTATCTGGATATGGTGTCACTGTTTCCGGTAAATACCTATCTGGGCCGGGAGAATGGGTTACGGGCAGACATTGCCGGGCTGTTGGCGGATATGAAGCCGAGGTTTATGCGTTTCCCCGGAGGGTGCCTGGTCCATGACGGCTCGCTGGATGAAGACGACCGGGATTCCATGTACCGGTGGAAGAACACCTTGGGAGACCTTGCCCAGCGTCCGGCCAGACGGAACAATTGGCGGTACAACCAGACCCTGGGTTTGGGTTATTATGAGTATTTCCTGTTCTGCGAGGATATCGGGGCGAAGCCTCTTCCGGTACTGCCTGCCGGATACAATCCCCACCATCAGGCTGCGGTTCCCTTGGACGAGTTGGGACCATGGATCGATGATGCCCTGGATCTGATTGAATTTGCCAATGGGGCAGCAGATTCGAAGTGGGGTGCCATGCGGGCCTCGCTGGGCCATCCCGAACCCTTCGGCCTGGAGTATCTGGCCATCGGGAACGAAGAGGTGGGGGAAGCTTTCTTTGAGCGGTACGCCTATTTCCACCGGGCCATCCGGGAGCGTTATCCAGAGATCCAGATCATCAACAGCAGCGGTCCTTTTGCAGCCGGCAGCGAGTATGACCGCGGGTGGAAGTCCGCCAGGGAGAACGGCTCCGATCTGGTGGATGAGCATTATTACCAGTCGCCGGAATGGTTCCTTGCCAATATGGACCGGTACGACAGCTTCAAGGCGGATGAGCCCAAGGTATTCTTGGGGGAATACGCCACCTGGGGCAATACCTATTACAATGCGCTGGTTGAGGCTGCCTTCATGACGCGGCTGGAGCGGAATGCCCATGCAGTAGGTTTGGCCTGTTACGCTCCGATGCTCTGCAACGTGGACTATGTCAATTGGAAGCCGGATATGATCTGGTTTAATAATCATCAGGCCTTCGGTACAGCGAACTATTATGTGCAGAAGCTGTTTATGAACCATCAGGGTGACGAGCTGCTCCGGGTAGAGGCGGCTGAACTGGGCCAGCCGTGCAAGCCTGAGGAGACACCGGTAACGGGCGGTTTGGCGCTGGTGGCCGACCAGTCGGACGTGGCTTTTGAAAGCATCAGTCTGACCAATGACGAAACCGGAGAGGTTCTGGAACTGGGCCGTTTCCCCGTGCGGCTGTCCAATCTGCCGGAAGCGGGAGCCGAAGGAATTGCCGCTGCGCTGGAACTGGGCAAAACGGACTGGAGTGCTTACACCCTGCGGCTGAAATGCAGGAAGCTGGCCGGGCGCCGCGGGTTTGTGATCCGCTTCGGCATTACGGACGCGGACAATTTCCTGTATTGGGAGGTAGGCGGCTGGCAAAACCAGGACTCCATTATCGGCGCCCGTGTGAATGGACGGGGAAGCTGCCTCACGCAGAATATTTTTACGCTGGAGACGGAAAAAGACTATGAGCTGGTGCTGGAGGTGCGGGGCCGCAAGATCCGGTCCTTTATCAACGGGCTGCCGGACCATCAAACGGAGGACCGCCTTCCCAGTGTGGAGCCGCTCTATTTCACCGCAAGCCGTGAGCATGGCACCCAAGATGTGATCGTCAAAGCAGTGAATGTGCTGGAGCAGACTTTGAGCGCCCGTGTGGTGCTGGAGGGACTCGGGATGACGCCTGGTACAGCACGGGTATATGAGCTGGCAGGTTATGCCCTGACGGATGAAAACAGCTTTGCGGAGCCGGAGCGGATCATTCCGAAGGAACGCAGCTTCGATATCCAGGCTAACAGCTTTGATTATGAATTTCCGGGCCATTCGGTGACGGTATTCCGTATTAAACCATAAACAAGGAAGAAGAGAGCGGATGGGTTGAGTGCCCACTGCTCTCTTTTAAATGGACGGGAAATTTATCAATCTGGAATTTATCCGCAGAGTAATTGCCTCAGGGAATGAAGCAACGCGGTATTCCTTTGAAGTCAACCGGTTTTACGGCCAGTTCAAAGCCTGGCATTGTTACTGCAAGGATGCCTTGAAGAAAGAAAATCCGTATTTGTTGGATTATGCAGTCAACAATCTGGTTTTGTTCGGCGGCAGGCTGATTCTCGCTTACAATGAAAAGCTCTTCCCGTACCAGCAATGGTTCCTTCGGGTACTGGACAGCTGCGAGAACAAGTCTGTTTTGTTGATGGAAAAGCTGGGGGCATTGGTGGAGAAGAAGGGACTGGCGGAGGTGGATGCATTACAATCGGCAGTGGACGGGTTCTGCGCGTGGAATACCAGCGGGAATCGCTGGCCGAATGTATTTCTGTACGACAGCGAATGGAAATGGATGTATGGAGAGCCGCCTGTAGCAGATTTGTAAGGTACATCCACTTTATACATAAAAGCCTGTTTTTGCGAAGTTACCGTTTTGCACAATCCGCCGCGCTGTTGGCTGCATCTTCTATACTATCAACATAGTAAAGAGGTGTATCCAATGGCAGCGTGGCAATGGGCAAAAATCAGAAGGACCATCCACATTTTGAAGAAGCAGCGGGTTGTGCTTCTGAAGCGTTTGGAAGAGATCAACGAGAATCTGCGTTTGGTGCCGAACCCCAGCCGGGCCAGACGGGAGCTGCTGGAAGCCAGAGCCTCCATCAAGGAAGCCCTTCGGTTGAATGCACGGGCTCTGCGGAACTTACAAAGCCTCTTTCACGTGCATCCGTAGTATTCCGGCGGTCCTGCTCCAGTGGAGCAGGAC